>NZ_JACKZU010000424.1:0-6636 GCF_014222165.1 Nostoc sp. 2RC | reverse complement strand
CCCCATCTCCCTCATCTCCCCATCTCCCCATTTCTCCATCGAGCGATCGCTCTCAAATATGCAGCAACTGGAATTTGATAAACTTCAATAAAAATCCAAACAATAATTGATAAATGTGACAGGAAAGTTAATATTGTCCAAATATATGGCATCCACGTAATCGGCTCGTTGATATTAGGAGGAAAATAATAAGCTACTATGCCAATGAGAGTAGTAGGAAGGACTACAAAAGCTATAGCAGCTAGTCCATAACCCCAACCCAACTCCACCCCTTCTAACTGGGCTTCTGTCCAACTAAAGCCATTCCAACGCCAAACCAAGGGTGGTTGCCTAGAAGGCATCTTGATTTGCTGTAGTTCTAGATTCACCGTAAAAATCTCTTGGCAAAAGTCACAAGACATCGCTTCCATCAATGGCATGTGAGAAATCTTACCTATCCGACAGACTGGGCAGGGGTAAACTCCATGATAGTCAAAAGATTTGGCTAAGATTTTGGGACTGGGCATAATGAAACTGTTGATTCTAAAAAGTTGATCTGCTGAATAAAGACTTGGGAAAGAATAATGTATGCCATTTCTCAATTGTCTGTAATTAGCTTTCGCAAGGTAAAAACAAAAGTCAGGAAAATTAGATGTTTTGATTTTGGAATCGTAGCTTTCCCAATTTTTGAAAGGCTATGCCACTGTAAATTTGCTGTATCTATTCATCTGGACTTTTCAAGTTTTTTCATTGATTTTTGATTATTTACACTATTTATTTAGTTATGACATACGAATACTTGTAAAGTTATATAACTATCACAACGTCGTATGGCAAGCCGCTTTCTTCTTCTAGGCAAACAATCAACGAGAACTTCATGATACAAATTCTGGGAAATTGAGGATAAAAAAGCTTAAAATGTAAGCGTCTAAATTCAAAGAAAAATCTGAAAACTCATTTCAGGTACGATGCGCCACTTTTGAGCCTAGACGCGCAAAAGACGACTTGTCATAGGCATCAGAACAAGCTTGATGAGTGAATTTTGGTGACTCCTCTACAAAAAGCAACCTACACCAAGCATTTCATGAAGAAATGCTTATAGTCTTGATTCCCCCAGTTGTACTGAGTTTATCGCTTTTTTAGCTGTTGTGGGGGTCTTGACAACACTAATTCCTTTTGTTAATGTTACTATACATAGATTTATATAGTTTAGTTAAATTTTCCAGTTAAAACGCCTCGCAAATGTTTAACGCAAATTCCTATTTTTATTTCTGGTTTAGGGTGGTTCACCGGCGGTGAATTGAGTTTCCACATGGAAACCCCCCGGTGAACCGCAGAGCGAACTCTGCGGTTTTTGTTTTTTAAGGAGAATTTCATTGTGACGACTTATTTCAGTAGTTGGTTTTACGGCTTTTACTTTTGGCCCAGAGTCAGTTCCGGGTAAATAGCGTAATGCCGATAAAGCACAACGCGCCCGGAACTTTCCAAGGTTCTGGGTTTTTTTATTAGGGCATGGGGCATGGGGCATTGGGCATCGGGCATTGGGCATCGGGCATGGGGCATGGAAAGAATAATTCTTGACTCCTTGCTAAACAGTCAACACTCAACAGTCAACACTTTCAATTCCAAATACTCAATTTCTTAGGAGAATTAAACCATGATTAACGCTAAACTAGCTGCACAATCTCATCCCAACCATCAGACAATCGTTAAACTTTCAGAAAAAGTTGCTTTTGGTGGTGAGGAATTGGTAATTATCGGCGGCCCTTGTACTGTTGAAAGCTGGGAACAAATGGAGACAGTAGCCCAAAAGCTATCTACTGCTTCGGTACAAGCTTTGCGTGGTGGTGTCTACAAACCCCGGACATCTCCCTACGCTTTCCAGGGTATGGGGGAGCAAGGATTGGAAATTTTGGCGGGGGTGCGATCGCAGTACAATATGCCAGTCGTAACTGAGGTGATGTCAATCTCCCAAATTGAATCTGTGGCGGCTTACGCTGATATGCTGCAAGTTGGTAGCCGCAATATGCAAAACTTCGATTTGCTCAAAGCTTTAGGCCAAGCTGGCAAACCCATACTGCTAAAGCGTGGTTTAGCAGCGACAATTGAAGAATTCGTGATGGCTGCTGAATATATTCTCAGTCACGGAAATCCTGATGTGGTGTTGTGTGAAAGGGGTATCCGCAGCTTCGATGATTACACCCGCAATGTTCTAGATTTAGGCGCAGTAGCAGCACTCAAACAAATAACTCACCTACCCGTGATTGTAGATCCTTCTCATGCCGTAGGTAAACGGGAATTGGTAGCGCCGGTAGCTAGAGCCGCGATCGCTTGCGGTGCAGATGGGTTAATAATTGAATGTCACCCAGAACCAGAAAAATCTGTTTCTGACGCCCGTCAAGCTCTTTCTTTACAAGATATGGTGGATTTAGTTAATAGTTTAAAGCTTATAGCAACAGCCGTTGGGCGCAGCATATCACAGCCAAAAGGGGCGGGTTCTAAGTCTGCCCCTTTTGTTTGCGCTGCTTGAACAAAATATTGAACTTAGCTCCCACCAAAACCTTCATCATTTTTTTGTAGATTGAGCTTAGCGCTTTTAAATCACTCTGGTCAAATAAAAATCTCAGCTAAGTTTTCAACTACAGACATAAACTGGGTTTGGAGCTTTATTTTCTAATATTATGGCTAAAATTATTTCTTTTGACTGTAATATCATGTCCGCATAATTAGTTATGATTCCCACAGCCATTGCACCCCACCCCTTAATCCCCTCCCCTTGCTAAGGGGAGGGGAGACAAAGCGTAGCTTTGGCTCTTTGGGGTTTTTTGGGTTTAATAAGTAATCAAGCGGACATGATATAAGTCCTGTTTAGTAAGGATTATTGCTTTTTTCTCTAGAGAGAGTGATGAAAGAGCGTTAGGGAACTCAAAACAATAAATCATCCAATTTCTCGACTTCTTATTGGCTTACCCTACGGTAAGCCTTTTGTTTGGTCTCTACGTATCTCAAAGGCCACTTGCAACCTTGTGGTTTTTCCATACTTCTAGATTTTTGAGTTATGGTTGTCTAGTCAGAGTTACCCTCAATTCTAAAACTTTATTTTTTAATGGCCCTGAACTACTGACGATTTATCAAGGCTTTGAGATACTTGGAGTCTAAAATTTTATTTATTTTCTACACCAAACAGTGTTACAAAGCAACCTTGAACTATGAACTATAGGTGAATAATAGTAGCAGTCTATTGACCCCATAATAATGATGTATTAATTTGGTTGTGTGATTGCCGAATAAAGACTGTTTTAAATACCAATCTATAAATGTGGACAGTAACTCTAGTCCACACATTTTGATATTGCACCTCAGTTCATACTAAAGGTGAACTTTATCCTCGAAAGCCTTTTCAGCATTTGTAACAGCTAACCTAAGACTCTACTAATTAGTGATAAATTATGAAAAAAACGCTCATTATTGGCATTGGTGGAACAGGACTGACAGCGATTCGTGAAATTCGTAGGCTGATTGTAGAACGCTATGAACAGGGATTACAAGCATCAGAAGTATCAGCAGTTAAATTTCTTTATATAGATACAGATACTAATGATATTACTCGGCATAATTGGTCAGTATTAGGTAAAAATATTAGTTTGACACCTGCTGAAAAAATAATTATCACAGGAGATCGTCTTGGCCCATTAGTACAGAATTCAGTAAATTATCCAGATATTGATGCTTGGCTTCCAACTATTAGTAATTACATCGGTGAACCTGGTAATGGAGCTAAAGGTATTCGTGCCTATGGCAGACTAATTTATGAATTTAGTGAAAATAAACAAAGAGTCCAAGAGGCTTGTACTAATTGCTATAACGCTTTAAATCACTCTCATAGAGAATTGACAGATTGGAGACTTTATCTCATTTGTGGACTAAGTGGTGGAACAGGAAGTGGTATGTTTTTGCCTTTTTCTTGGGATTTAGAAAATTGGCATTTATACCAACAAGGGAATAACCAAAATAAATTTTATAGTTTTTTTGTCATTCCACCTCTTGCAATCACAGGTCGGCATGAACGTTATCATTCTAATGCTTATGCTGCCTTAAAAGAACTAAATTATTATCCATTTGTACCAGAGAAAGTTCCCTATAATAATTGCTATCTTTTAGAACCTCGCAATTCTGATGGTACAGTTATTGACTTGGCTAGTTTACCCCTATTAATTGCTCAGAGACTCTTTTTAAACATTCAAGGTGGAGAAGCAGCAGATCGGGTTGATGCTATTATGGACAACCCATCATTAGGTAATCTAAAAATAGATCCAGTAACAGGAGACCAACACGCTTCTTATTTTTCAACATTTGGTATTTCAACTGTTAGCTATCCTAGAGAAGCAATTTATAAGTGTTTAGCTTATAAACTTGCTACAATTGTTGTCTTTTCTTGGACTGCTGAAACAAATTATCCCAAAAATATCAATGAACGAGTAAAAACTGAGCTAGATAGCATTCGTCTTTCTCTCTCTCATTTGCTAGGAGATAGCGATCCTTTTGGAAATAAAAGTTATTTGAATTATGAAGTTGAAATCAATAACAAAATAGATAGAGAATTAAATGGAGTTGCTGCAAGAAAATTAGGAGATAATACTGAAAGAATCCGTACAAATATAGAAGAAGAATTTAGAGGAATAGGTATAGTTAATTTTTATCAACAACTAGATAAAGATGTTAAAGGAGCGGTTGAAGTTGCAGTTAATCTCACCAGAGAAAAGATAACAAGTTATTTAATTAATCCTGATTTTGGCATCGAATATACTGAAAGATTTATATCGGAATTAAAGCTAATAATAGATGAATTTAAAGCTCGATTTGGCGAACAATCTAATGATAGATACGAGCAAAGAGTTACCAGAAGCAGGCAAAATTTAGCTAAAGTTCTTGACGCAGTTAAAAAAAGGGAAGTTGGCCTTTTATATCTGACTTTTCAGCAAGATCGTAAGGAGATTAGTGATAAACTTAAAGATTATTTAATAACCCTTGCGGGTCTGAAAGCTAATAAATACGCATTAAATTTTTTAGGGAAAATAATTCCTGAAATCGATAAAATTCAAGAAGATTTAGGAACCTGGAAAAATCTAGCCGAGCAACTACTCAATAAACTCAATGGCATATTAAAAGATTTACTAGAACAATTAAGTAAGGGGACTCAAGAAAACGGTAAAGTTATATTTAATGAAATAGGTTTAGAACAGCTAACTAATCAAGTCAATAATCAAATTATCAAATTTGAAATCGAAAATCGAATTCGGATTAATCTAGGACAACAAGATTTAGATTTGACGCAAATAATTAAACAACACAATCTAGAAAGATTTTTGTATCAAACGGCTTATGATTGGGTATGCAGCGAAACTTTTCCAGCAAATGTCAGTAAATTTACACTCTATGATAAATTTATTAATCAATATCCTAACAGCGAAGAACGCCAGCAAATTTTAAATGATGTTAAAAGACTATCTACATCTTTTCTGAAATTTGCTCCGTCAGAAGTACAGCTTGATACGCAAATAGTTCCAACATCGGTTGAGATTATAAGTGTTCCCAATCTAGATAAGAATCAAGGACAAATCGGACATGAAGGCCGTCCTAACCATCTTGTAGTAATAGACGATATAAAATCTGTGGGAGTTTATCAAACTCATAACGCTAATGATGGAAATAGAATTACTTTTTTGCAAGAAAAGAAAGCCTTTCCTCTACGTTTTATCGAATGTTTATCAACTTTAAAGCAGCGTTATGAAAGTTACCCGCATCAACAGGCATTACATATTGATAAAAAGGTTGTGCCTAATCTGTATAATCTTTATCTGCTAACACAACAGCAACAGCAACAAATTCAAAATGCTGAAGAAGTTTTTGTTCTAGCTCGCGCATTTGGTTGGATAAATTTTATCAAAAATCAACAAACTAATAGAAACGAAATTCGCTATGAATTTGAACAAGATGGCCTGATTGGAATTCAATCTTATGTACTAGGATACCAATGGGATGAGGTTTTTACACTTTTTATAAATGATTCTATTGCCAATCATCCTATTAACGAACAAGTTAGAACTGCTCGTGAGTTATTAACAGATAAGTTCATGAAAAAATGTCAGGATGCACGTCTTAATTATGAAATTTTACAACAAATAGAGAATCAACTTAAAATTTGTGTTGGGGAACGTTTTCAAGAATATGGAAGAGACAATTCTGTATATCAGAAATATCAAAAAATAGCTAATCGTGTTGTAATTTATTTACGCAAAGAGTTTTGAATAAAATGAAATTTCTCCACTTAAGACCAATTGTTAAAACTGTATGTAAAGGAGACGCTGAACATGACTGTCCTAAATTTGTTGCAAAAGAAGATTTAGGAGATACAACCACCTGTCCTAAATGCAAGGGAGATGTTAAGCAAATTAGAGCATGGAATCAAGCAGCGATAATAGTTTATGTCGTTATTAGTTTATGTGCAGTATTTGGAATTTTCCTATTGAGTAGAATTACCTCAATACTACCACCGCCTCCGCCTCCGCCTCCACCTCCGCCACCCACACCTACACCCACACCTACACCCACACCTACACCCACACCTACACCCACACCTACACCCACACCTACACC
>NZ_JACKZU010000423.1:0-6637 GCF_014222165.1 Nostoc sp. 2RC | reverse complement strand
ATTCCTAATTCTGTGGTTGCTGTTTGCAAAATTTCTTCTAAGGTTAATTTATGATAATAGCGCAGATGATAAAGAGTAATATTCAGCAATGCTGGATGTCCACCGATTAATTCCATTAATTGCTGCACTTGCTTGTTTTGTTGCCAATCAATTCCATAGCGGTTTGCTAACTCAATTACTTGCTCAAAACTAAATTCCGATATTTTCAATGGTAGCCCAATGTTAAAGGGAGATTGATTCATATCAACAGAAATATAAACATCTGTGGAATAAACAATCACCAAACGCAGCTTTGGCCATACTTCATCATGTTGCGCTTCTTCTTGCCAGGAACGTAACAGAGGTAGAAATTCATTGGCTAGTTCCGGATATTCAAAAATATGCTGAACTTCATCTAATACTAATAATAAAGGTTTTTCTAAAGGTGCAAGCAAACATTCTTTTAGATAAAGAGTGCAGCTGAGTTTACTACCTATTTCTTCGTCCCAATGTTTATCGATATTAAATTCTATGCCTAATTGACGAGCTATACTTGCAGCTAACCATTGCATGAATAATTGAGGTTTTTGCAAAACATCAATATCAACTTGAGCGATATTGAGTTTTGCTGTTTTATAGTCTAATGTTTTGGCATGAGCTAAAATCCGCAACATCAAAGATGTTTTACCCATGCCTCGACAACCTTGAATACGAATGACGCATCCCGGTTGCGTGATTTCTTGATATGCTAGTTCTTCTAATGGAGGACGAGGGATATAGAATTTAGAATCTAAAGATAAAGGAGCGCAGGGATATTTTATATATTCACTAATATTTGCTTGAATGTTGCGATCGCTCTGTTTTTTAAGTGTAATTTCACTCTTAATTTTCTCTTCACTGAGAAATACGGAAACAATTTGAGATGGTGCAGTATTTGGTATGATTGTTTGTTGTTGCACAGAATTAGCTGAATTTTCAGATAATTCTCTTATCACCTGTCGCTGTTCTTGGGAATATTCCTGGTAAAAATCAATGTCATTTACATCATAAATAGTGTAGTCATCTTCATGCAACGCTAAATCAAAAGCACTAAAGCAGATTCGCATGGTGCGCGGATCTATCCTCGAATTCAAAGACCATAAACGGCTTAAACTAGAGGTGGAAATTCCAATGCGATCGCTTAATTCTACTTGTGTAAAACGTTTACCTCCTCTTTTTTGTCTCTCTTCTTCCAAAATTGCAGTTTGCAATCTCTTCATCCCAACAGTAGTTAGAACTACTCCTCTTTTTCGCAGTGATTTATTTTTGTCTTCTTTCATTTCTAAATGAAAATTTTAACTTGTTTTTATATTAATTTTTCTTAAAAGCAGTTTCCAGCCTTAAGTGACGTATATGATTTTTTAATCAATGTAATCTAGATATTACCAGATATATGCAACAGCTTAACTGATGTAAGTAAAGTTTTTGAACTGGGAAAAAATCTATTTATTTTTTAGCGGTGACAAAATAAAAGATGATAAAAAAATAATAAAAAAAGTTTTAAATATCTATGTAAATGAATAAAAAATTTGTATATAAAAACACAAAAATCTCTAGGTAAATGAAGTATTTTATTGCCCAATCCTGAGATTACCAAAGCTACAGCCTATATAAGAATGTTTTCAGGTAATTTCCCTGCAAGTAGGTTAACTGATTTATCTGCACTTGAGGTAAATAAGAAAACATGGGAAATTTGAAGCTGTCTAAAAATATTGGCGTTGCTCAATCAGAACTATGAAATTCTAAAATTACTTTTTTTTCCTTTGTAACTTTGTGCCTTAGAAAGCGGGAACGCCTAAAGGCGAATGCTTGAGACAATCGCAACCTACAGTTACGTCAAACTTTAACTATGACGCTGACATCTGTGTTCTTGTCCTATCATTATTATTTCCATTTTTTAAATAACAGGATTGAGCGCCATGAAAAGCGTGGAGAAAAAAATCGTTGCTCTTTGTTTTATCGCTGCTGGGAGTCTTTTCTGGAGTATGGTAGGGCTGGTTAGCTCTGCCCAAGCTCAAAGTTTTGAACCTGTTTCAATAATCATTTCCCAATCTTCTAAACCCGTCACCTACATGACAGTACTGGACAAAAATACAATCGTCATCCAAATTACGGAGGGCGAATTTAACTTCCACGGCTATCTGGAGAGGACATCTGGCAATACATTCATTGGCGAAAACGAGCAGGTGCGCGTCATCTATGACCGGGGTACTAAGCAGGTTGTGGTGATTAACAAAAAGACGGGGACAGAGTTTTATAACTACTACTTCTCTGATACCAATGAAGGAGCGCTTTAGGTTAAAGCAATCCAATTTGTAGTAAGAATTCAGCACTCAGGAGTCAGAAGTCAGAATTTAAAAGCAACCTGAGATAATTGATTATTTGATGTATTAATTGGTTTATCAATTGTGTCTGATTTTTCTAGCATTCTGACTACTGAATTGTGGCTCCTCAATTCTTACAATTTGTAATCATTCCTAAGATATTTGCAATTTTGAGAAAACAACATGAAAATAAACCGTTTAATTCCGATCGTCGCGAGTTCCCTAATCATCACGATTGCCCTCAATGCCCAGGCTCAAAATGCTGGAGATCCCGTTCGCGGACTTCAAGATTTAGTGAATGTTCGCGGACGAGATGGAGAAGCCATACTCCAAAAGCGGGGCTATAGGTTTCGCTGGGCTGAAAAATCTGATGATTCTACTTATAGCTTTTGGACTCAAACAAAAACAGGTCGATGCATTAGTGTGAGGACAGAACAAGGTCGCTACGTCTCTCTGGTAGATACCGGAACCAAGGCAGATTGCGATCGCGGAGATAGAAAACCTCCTCAAAATACAGGCAATTCCTCTTCCCGACCCTTGTCAGACCTAATAGGAGCGAGGGCTGGTCAAGCAGAACGTGAAGTGCGGCAGCGGGGATATACCTATCGCCGTAACGAAAAAGTGTCAAATACTTCTGTTGCTTCGTTCTGGGTTGAAGGCAACTCAGGTAAGTGCGTAGAAATCGTTACCTCAAACGGCCGCTATCAAAACATCTTTTACGTTGATTGGCATCACTGCCATAGATAATCTAATCGCGTTGTTGTGTCTAAACCGATTGACACTGGCGAAATTCTCGATGGTAGAGTTTCCAAACCAATTCATCTAGAGTCAATGCAACTAATGAAAAGCTTGCGAACATTAGCCCCCACTATTGTGGGTTTATTAACTCTGACAGTCACTCATCCTGTTAACGCTCAACCAGCGATCGACACTTTAGACAACGGTAATCTGAGTGTGACTGGTATGACACCAGGAAGAGGCTGCACTGTCCTTTTTAACCCTCAAGGAGAGATCCTTCAACAAGGTCGATCCTGTAATTCCACAGAAATCCGTAAAGCCGAGACAGCGATCGATATCTATTTGCGGGAACAGCGCACATCTGACAATCACAATGGCAGTTCGTCGCGCCAAAATCTGACGTTGATCTGCTATGGTGAAGGTCGCAAACCGACTGTCACAAATAGCTATGGATATGAATGGAACGAGCGCCGCCATCGCTACGAATCAAGTAATCGCATAGAGTCAACGACCAGCAACTTCGATTCCGAAGTTCAGGTGGAAATCCGTGGTACAGAGGGAAAAATCCATCTCGGTGGAAGGCTCATCCCGCCGATCAATTCGGGCGGCAACAATGGATGGTGGACGCTCGATAACCTTCAGGTCTCCCCCGAAAAAATTACGGGAAAATACAGGCTAAACGGACTAAATAAACCGCGTGTCAATATTGACCGGCGCAGCGGCAGGATCGCCATAGATGGGATTGAAAAGTTTCGGGGCGAGTGTAACTCAGGGGATTGGGGCGGTAGCAGAACCCGATTTTAGCCTACTAGTAGTTCGCTTTCGTGACGCAAGCGGGGTAAAGGGGAAAGGTTTTAAATCCCTTACCCTTTCCCCAGCCCTCACCGAGAAGGGGAAAAGGGGAAAGGGGAAGGGGTAAAGGAAAAAAAGAGTAAAACTTTTCCCCACATGGTATGAAGCCCCTATTTTTAAATATGGAGAATATTAAAAGAAGATTTAGGAGGACGCGTAGTGCGACTCTAAATCAGCGTCTATGCTTGAAACCCCTATTTTTAAATATGGGGTTCCCTTTCCCCTTTCCCCCTTACCCTTTCCCCTTCTTCATAAGCGCATTTTTGGGTTGGCAGACCACTACTCACCCAATACTTGTCGGGTTTTGGGGAAAAGGGGAAAGAAAAAACTTTTAACCTTTTCCCCAGACCCAATGCCGAGTTAAAAATCGTTAACCGAGCAGTATTGACTACTCACCATATCTTCACGCGGTCTTTTTCATCCAACCACATAGCATCGCCCGGTTTGATGCCAAACGCCTTGTAAAACCCATCCTCATGCTGAAAAGGAGCAAAACCACGATAAGAGCCTGGAGCATGGGGATCGGTTGCTGTCAGTTGGCGAAGAATACCTTCATTGGTTTTCATCGCCCATAACTGAGACCAGGCAATAAAGCAACGCTGTTGGGGTGTGTAGCCATCGATCTTTTGATTAGCTTGGGGATTTTCTTTTAAATATTTTTGTAGCGCCTCATAAGCTAGACTTACCCCACCAGCATCAGCCAAATTTTCTCCTACGGTAAGTTTTCCGTTCAATTTCAACCCTGGAAGCACTTCAAAAGCATTAGCCTGTTTCACCAATTTATCGGTCTGGGCTACAAACTTAGCAGCATCTTCATCAGTCCACCAATTCTGGAGATTGCCTTGAGCATTGTAAAGTCGCCCTTGACTGTCAAAACCGTGAGTCATTTCATGACCAATTACAGCTCCCATAGAACAAAAATTCACGGCCGCATCGCCCTTACTATCGAAGTATGGTGGTTGTAAGAAAGCCGCAGGGATCTCAATTCCGTTTTTGCTTGGATCGTAGGCTGCATCTACGCTGATAGGCAATGTGGCTTCTGGGTCGTTGAACTCATCACGGATTACTGATTTGCCCAACAAGGCCAAATTGCGACGGGAGAGAAATTCTTTGATCCGTATCACGTTGCCAAAATAGTCATCCCGTTGAATATCAATACTGGAGTAATCAATCCATTGCTCTGGATACCCTACTTTGATTACCATACGGTCAAGTTTTTCCAGGGCTGATTTACGGGTAGACTGACTCAGCCAGCGATTCGCTGCCAACCGCGCCCTGAACACCGATTTAATCTGTCCAATCATACCTTCTACCCGTTGTTTGGATTCGGGAGAAAAATATTCTTTGACATAGAGCTGAGATAAAGGATGACCCAATAATTGAGGAATCGCACTGGATATAATTTCAGGACGGGGGGGAAGCTGAATTTTTCCATAGCGACTCTGAGCATAGGCAAACGCAGGCTCGTTAAATGCAGGAGTCAAATAGGGTTTGGTTTGCAACAATACCACCCAACGGAGATAGGTCTTGATGTCTTCTATCGGGTATTGCTTGATTATCTGGTTTAGCTCTGCCAATGCCTGAGACTCCACAACAATGACATTTCCCTTGGTTGGTAATCCCAACTTTTGAAAATAGGTCTTGACATGGAAGTTGGATAGCAAAGACTCAAGCTGTGCAAACGACATCCTTTTGTATCTGCGGTTGGGGTCTCTTTTTTCTACAGGGCTGAGTTTTTTACTGGCAAGGCGAGTCTCTATTTCCAGAATTTTCTTAGCTGCGGCGGCTGCTTTTTCAGGAGAATCGCCAGCGATTTTTAAGTTGTCTGTGATGAACTTTAAATAGGCACTGCGGGTAGCAGCCGTGTCTTGATTCACATATTCTGCTTGACTTAGGAGGGACAGTTGGCGATCGCCCACATAGATACTATTGATGGTTCTATTCTCGGTATCTGCTCCAATCTCAACCCCAAACATCAAAATATCATCTCCACTAAATCTCACTGACAAATCGCCAAGGGTTTCCGTCAAAGTCTGAGGAGAGTTGATAGCCTCAACACGGTCAAACATTGGCTTCAGAGGAGAAACCCCCAAAGCTTTCAGCCGCTTCTCATCCATGCCTGAGCTATAAAAGTCACCAACTTGTTGCAACGGGCTTCCTTTAGATGCCTTGGTGCTTTGAGCAGCTGCTTGTGACACTATTTTTTGCACCTGCTGGGAAACTTGCTTGCTTAAAAAGTCACTATCGGACACTCGCAGAAGGTCTGGGGTAAGTTGCACATCATCGAGCCATTTGCCTGCTGCAAATTTCTGGAAATCCTGCTTGGGGTCTACCGTGGTGTCTATTTTACTTACCGAAAAACCCAAAGGAAACTTAGTATGAGAAACTTGTTCGGCTTTGCTGCTATTGGATTGATTACTGCAAGCGGTAATGTAGGGTATGGTGGAAATTCCCAGCATTAAAAAGATACTGCTGCTTAACCGGGGAAAGGCAGAAAATTTCTGATTGTTTTTCATGTTTATCCTCAACACCAATACATACTTATTGCCAGTTTGTTAATTTCATTAAATCTTTCACTGGCTGTGGAACTGAGATTGAACATAGTCTTTATTTTTAGTTGAAAAATTTATATCTTGGTTAATTACTTCATTTTCAACTAGATTTGATTTTTATATTTTCACAACATTTTTAAAATTCAACAGTCA
>NZ_JACKZU010000422.1:0-6649 GCF_014222165.1 Nostoc sp. 2RC | reverse complement strand
ATGGGGGAGATGGGGGAGATGGGGCAGAGGAGAATAATAACTCACAAATCAACAGTCAACAGTCATCAGTCAACAGTCAACAATCAACACTCACCCAGTAAATAATGCTTCACCATTCTTTGTTGCTGTTGTGAGTAATTCTCGGACTTCTTCATCTGTAGTTTGAGGAAAGTTTTCGTACCAAAGACCAACACTGTAGAAAGGGCTGGGTGAAGAGACGCAAGTGATTTGATCTACTTCAGTTTCTAACTGTTGACAAGTTTCAGGTGCGGCTACGGGCACAGCAATGACAATGGCAGCTGGTTGATGTTTTCGCACAGCCACAACGGCAGCCCACATGGTTGCACCTGTGGCTAAGCCATCATCTACTAAGATGACGGTGCGTCCGTGTAAGTCTGGAAAAGGACGCTGTCCTCGATAAAGGTTTTCTCGACGCTGTAACTCTCGTTCTTCTTGCACTGCTACCCTGGCGATTACTTCGTCGGAGATGTTCACCATGTTGATAATATTTCTATTGAGTATCCGCACACCACCAGGAGCGATCGCTCCCATTGCTAATTCTTCTCTATCGGGTACACCCAATTTACGTACTACCAAAACATCTAAGGGAGCATTTAAGGCTTGAGCAACCTCAAAGGCTACGGGTACGCCACCTCTTGGTAACCCTAAAACCACAACATCTGAACGATTAACATAAGCAGCTAACTCCTGAGCTAAAACTTGGCCTGCAAACCTCCTGTTTTTAAATAGCATGGTGTAACACTCCTAATGAATTGACAAAAATTTTAAGTATTTATCCGCATTCGTCCTTTACTACCTGCTTCAAACAACGGATCGAATTCTGATGGCAGTTGAGAGCGAATATCATCGATTTCGCCTGTGCTAATGGCTTCACTCAATACCTCAATAACTACACGGGCATGATGAACAGCATCTGGCAGCTGCACACTTTCTCTTTGACTTACTCGCTCAAAAAATTCATTAATAGAAAAGCGTTCTCCAGCACCTGCATATTCATGTCGCATGTATTCTGCAATGCCTCTTGGCAGCTGGGCAGCAGCATTGAAAGGCTCATCTCCAGCTAACCTTTCTGCTAGCGTCTCTAGAGTCGCGCGGGTTGCTAGTTCTGCGTCACCACGCGAACTCAGACGCGCACGATTTTGCACCTGTCCAATAAACTCATCGTGTTGCATTTTCCCTCCAGATCGTACATGACTTGTTATGGTCTGACGTTCTGAACCAATCTTAGAAAGCGAAAAATACCGTGTCCTCTGACTAATGGGGCGACATCTTTAATTTATAGTTCTATCAAAAGGATGACACTCAATACGGTTCGGATAAGCAGTATGAACTTCTGTTGTGGTCTGGGAAAAAGTTAAAGGGTAAGGGGTAAAGGATGTATTTGAAACCTTTCCCCTTTCCCCTTTTCCCCACTTCTGCAAGAAGTCTTATGAACCAATGGAGGAAGATTTTTCTCTTTGAATAAGCTAAAAACTAAAGAACACGCTAACTATGCCCCCGAAATTGGTATGAATTTTCTCCCACTTGCCAATACTTGTTATTAGACTTATGCTGAGTATATATTTTAACAAAATTTAAATACAAAATTACTTAATTGCTCACAGATACGAAAATCTATAGAGGATAAAGTAATCATGAAAGTCCTCATTTTAGGCTTTTCTGGTTTTCTTAAATCAAATATTGATGTTGTCTTCACATTAATTTTGAATTGTAAATTTGCAATAGTTCACAATACTCTAATTATTTGAAGCCAGTATAAAATTATGTTAAAATTCTTTCCATAAAGATAGTAAAAATTATCCTTTAACACTTTTGAGTAAAAATCAATAGAGTAGAATAACTGAATAACGATCCGCTATTTTTAATTTGAAAGCAGGATTTTATAAATGATCGGCTTAACTAGTTCGGAAAACACTACAGTTAACAGCGCAGCAACTACCAAAAGATTGGCAAGGGCGATGATGGTTGCAGCTGGAGAGTTTTCACTGATTTTAGCGTGTTGTAACAGCATTGAAAGACAGCAGCAAGTCCTGAATTGGTTAACAGAATTTTCATCAACCGACATTCCCGAAATCCAGCTGACATCAGCAGCAGATACGTTGTACACCCCTATTGCCAATAAAATTGGTGCTACTCAACCCGAAGCTTTAATGGTACGAGGCTTAGAATCTGTAGAGGCAATTAATCAATTAATCATTAGCACCAACATCATGCGAGATGAGTTTCGCAAACAGTTTAAGTTTCCCTTGGTATTGTGGGTTAATGACGAAATTCTCTGCAAGCTAGTCTGGTTAGCACCCGATTTCAAAGATTGGGCATCTACTACCATTAGATTTGATGTACTTAATAATTAGTGGTCTATCGCATTAATTTTGCTGGGTTAATAAACGTAGACGCGGAGCGGCTTGCCGCAGGCTACCGCAAAGGGCGCAAAGAGCGCAAAGAAAGAAAAATTAAGAATGAGTTTACCCATCAGAACTAATGCGATGAACCACTAGTGGTCTATGTCATTAATTTTGATGAGTTTGTAGTAAGCACTTTAGTGCTGAAAAATCAAGGACTAAAGTCCTAACTACAAACTTATTTACCCCTTGTAACTAATGCGATGAACCACTAGTTAGTCGAACCCGAACAACAAGTAATTAGAGCCTAACTTTGTTCAAAAACATAGGAAACAGCAAGTAGGGCTATGGGGTTCGGTTAAGGATAATCTCACGCAAAGGCGCAAGGGTGCAAAGGAAAATCGTGTATTTGGGTTGAAGGCGCAAAAGTAGAGACGTAGCATTGCTACGTCTCTACATCGGATGGAATGACGAAAAATCCTTCAATGGAAAGGTGTCATACCATTTCACTTTATAAATGATACAAATACAAGCGTAAGGGCGTAGGCTCTGCCTTTCCGCAGGGTACAGTCGTTCGCCCTTACAATTACCTGTACCTCACAAAGTTGCAATTTGCTGTTTATGTCATTAATATTTATTCCTCCATTGATTCAACAAATCAACAGCAAAATTACCCGTGAAGCTGGTGTTAAATTGTGTGTGCTACGCCTTGATGTTATGCACCCGTGGGTTAATGGGAATAAATGGTATAAGTTGAAATATAATTTATTAGAAGCAAAGCAAAAAAATTTCACTAAGCTGCTTACCTTTGGCGGCGCTTATTCTAATCACATTTATGCAACCGCAGCCGCCGGTAATTTTTTGGGATTTCATACCATCGGCGTAATTCGTGGTGAGGAAAATTTACCATTGAATCCAACCTTGAGTTTTGCTGTGCAGCAGGGTATGGAACTTGTGTATGTTTCGCGCCAGATGTATCGACAACGCAACACAGCAGAGTTTCATGAATATCTGCAACAGCGTTTTGGTGAGGTGTTTATCATTCCTGAAGGTGGTAATAATTTAAACGGTGTGCGCGGTTGTACAGAGATAATTAATCAAGGGATGTCTACAGATGGCTACGCCTTTGACTATATTTGCCTAGCCTGCGGCACTGCAACAACGCTGGCTGGAATTGCGCTTTCATTAAATCAAAGACAAAAAGCGATCGCTTTTCCGGTGTTGAAAAATGGCAATTTTCTAGGAAAAGAAATCGAAAATCTCTTGACAAATTACCTCGCCTCTGATTTACCGAGTCCATATAATTCTCCTGCTTCTTGGGAATTAATGTGTGATTATCACTTCGGCGGCTATGCAAAAGTCAATCAGGAGTTGCTACGATTCAGCCAAGAATTTAGCTCGGCGCACAATGTACCTCTTGATTACGTATATACTGCCAAAATGTTTTATGGCGTGATGGATTTATTACAGCAGGGTTTTTTTGCTAAAGGCAAAAGTTTGCTGCTGGTACACACAGGTGGCTTGCAGGGTAATGTTGGTATGGAAGAAAGATTGCTGGTTTCTATTAATTCTACTTCTTAGAAGAGAAGCGGCACGATCGCCCTTGTTCCTGCGGCCACAGATACCAATTGGTTGTCGTTTCCATTAATTCCACTTCTCAGAAGAGAAGCGGCTGTCTAGGAATCCAAAGCGCTACTCGGCACTAGGCGGTTTCCATTAATTCCACTTCTCAGAAGAGAAGCGGCCGACTTTAGCTTTGATGATTCAACTAACTCTATTACGTTTCCATTAATTCCACTTCTCAGAAGAGAAGCGGCCAGACGAGGGCTACTTCAGAGCAGTTATGCTTCCATACCAATAGTTTCCATTAATTCCACTTCTCAGAAGAGAAGCGGCTCTTGAAGCTAAGTTAACTCTACTAACTTCTTCTAAATCGTTTCCATTAATTCCACTTCTCAGAAGAGAAGCGGCTTACAACTAGTAATAAAACGAGGAAAACGTAATGTTCATTTTCAGTTTCCATTAATTCCACTTCTCAGAAGAGAAGCGGCGCGTACTGGTTGTATTGGCTGTCCATTAGTCACCAAAGAGTTTCCATTAATTCCACTTCTCAGAAGAGAAGCGGCTTTGTAGTGGTAGCAATTTTCGAGAAAGGCCGCCCTCAATTTATCAGCAAAAAGTTTCCATTAATTCCACTTCTCAGAAGAGAAGCGGCCAAATATCTCCGAGTACCCTCATGAAGAGGAGTGCTTGCGTTTCCATTAATTCCACTTCTCAGAAGAGAAGCGGCTACATAGCCATCTAAAGGTGTGGTGGAACCAGCAATATTTATGTTTCCATTAATTCCACTTCTCAGAAGAGAAGCGGCCCCTACTACTTTAAACCCTGACACCACCTAATGTCCAGACGCCATTTGCGACGGGGTAGAAACCGAAGGCTGTTTCCAGAGAAAAAACAGAGGCGAAAAACCCTGAAACCCTTGTGTAGAAGGATATCGGCCGGGTTGACGAGAGAATCAGCATTTGCACCATAGACTCGACCCCGCCGCACAGAAACAATAATTTCTGAGATTTAACAAATTCTGCGGGTTTAAGTCCCCCAGTTTTATAACCAGCAAATTTTGTCGTGGCGTTCAAATACCCATTACAAAACTATACTTGCTACTTGCAACTTGTTTAATCATAGCTACCTACTTCAACTCTTATCTCTTTGCGTACTTTGCGTACTTTGCGGTTCGATTTTTCTCCACGTAATATTGAAAACTTAACTTTATATTCCCAAAAAATAATTATTAAAAACTTACTTGTTCATTTTGTAGCTACACCAATAATATGCTGACTCAGCATAAACAATCCCAGTTGAAACTGCTCATAACTAACACTAGTAAAACCAGCATTTTCTAAAGCAAAGTCAATTTCCCTATCTCGATAAGAATTAGTGGCTAAAGTTTTCCAAATGGGACTAATTGTATTTTGTATTTTTCGGAAAAAACTTCCTTTGGGTGCAGCGATACGTTCAATAAATAACAAGCGTCCACCTGGTTTAAGCACTCTTAAAATTGCCTGTAATGTATAGTTGATATTCGGCACAGAACATAAAACAAAGGTAGCAACAACGGTATCGACGCTGTTATCTTCAACATCTAGCCATTCAGCATTACCAAAGCGGATATCGATGTTTAAACCAAGTTTTTTTGCTTGTTTTCGTAGAGAAGAATGCATTTGTAAGCTTGGTTCAATAGCTATTAAATCGATATTGCTAGGATAATATGGTAAATTAGAGCCATTTTGCGGATTAATTTCTAATACTTTACCTTGGAGATTAGCAAAAAGTGAAAGTTTGCGATCGCCTAATTCTTCATGATAGCTGCTGCTATGTCCCGCTATCATTCGTCCCAAAAAGATTTTACCCAAATTTACATAAATTTGATTTGATAATTCTCCACAAATTTGGTTGACACTCATTTATCCACTTCCTAATTTTTAAGGCTACAAATTGGTGTATTTCTTCACCATTTATAGCCTCAAGATATTATATTTACTTTTGTTTAACTTCACCCAAGTGACTCACCTGATTGGGTGATTTTAGATAAATATTCACTACTTTTCAAATTTGATTGTTTTGAGATTTATGCAGGTTTTGTATTTCTGCCAAAAAAGTAAATAGTACAACACCGAAGAAATCAGCAGCTAAATCAACTAAATCAAAACTGCGATGGGGTGTCAATAATTGAATGATTTCGTCAACGATACAAAAAAAGATGACAATAAATGGTGTCAATGGCAGTGAAATCTTAAATATTTCAATTTTACGTTTATTTAATGCTAGGTGTCCCAAGTATGCAGCAATTCCCAACAACAAGAAATGCATTATTGTATCGAAATACGGGAATTGAGGAAGCTCAACTGGAATAATTTTTAGGTAGGCTGATATAGAAATGGACATTAAAATTCCAAAGTAAAACCAAAACGCAAAAACCCAAAATCGATTAGATTTCATTTTTATTATTTGTAACAGTACTGTTAAAATTCAGAATTAATCAGTTTGAAAATCACATCATTCATCACAGATGAGATTTTTGAATCATTCTAAATTCTTACATAACTACTACAAACTCAACAAAAAGCTTTCCGCAATTTATAATGCTTGATTTTCGTAAATTATACCAATTTGAAAAAAGAATGCGACACATAGACAAGACCCCTCCCCAACCCTCCCCTTAGCAAGGCTACGGTGTACACACAAGTACTATCTGTAAGGGTTTCAAGCCGTAAAGACCATTTTAA
>NZ_JACKZU010000421.1:0-6704 GCF_014222165.1 Nostoc sp. 2RC | reverse complement strand
TCTCTAGCAAACAAAACTAGCAATTATTATCGAATAATGAAATTGAATCATAACAAAATTAGAAACTGTAAGAGATACAAACTTTCAATATTGCTAGACGGTTTGATTTTTTTTTAGAAAATAAAATTTACTGCTAATATATGCTGAATATCGTGTTCAATTCCGGATTGATAATTATGACTAATATCCAGACAATTTGGTATCAAAATTTTTAGATTCCTGTAAATCTTCCTTTACCTTTTTATATCAAGTACTTAATTTTTTTTATAAATAGGATTGCTATATATTTCTCAAATAATAATAGGACTTACGCAACGCTGATATTGTCATTGCGACGGAAAAAGAGTGTAGGGAAGCAATCCCAGCGTCAGAAGGATTACTTTTCTAGGAGATGCTTGTCTGCGACACGCTGCGCGAACGCGTAGCTTGCTTCTGTGTAGGAGTAGGCGATCGCTCCTAATGACAAAATTACCTTATTTTTGCGTAAGTCGTGAATAAATCAGAGTATGTGATTTAGATTGTTGACAACTATGCCTTTCTCAAACTTGGCTAAAAGTGTTTCTTGACAGTAGATATACTGATACGCATCATTTGGTAGCCATTAGACCTTCTTTACTTACACCTCATTGCCAACAGGGAGGGTTTCTTCAAAAGTTAAGTACAAGTATATGAAATCTGTATGAGATTTATTAGTTTCATTTTTGAACACAAAGGACTACATTGAAATATAGTTAACCCCAGTTGTGAGAGTAACTTTTACTATACTCAACACTTCTTTCCAGACACTCATCACAGTTTCAGTGAGTATGCTCAATATTAAAGAGAATTCTCCTTGAGATTACACAATATATTCCAATATTAGGTTAATTTAACCTATGAAAAATACTTCTAAAAGCCTCCAAGAGTTAAATGAGGCCAGCTTTAATATGCCCAATGGGTTGATGAACTGTAACTTCAATGCCAAAAATGTTAGGCAAGCGCCCCAATGTGATATCTACGATGGGCTATGCCTACGTACATATAGAAATTTGGCACTTGTGGCAACAAACAATATCAAGATTATCAATCACTGTCTTCAGTGGATGGGAGGCAATGTTAATGATGCCATCGAACAGTGACATCTGAATGGGAAGTAGCGATCGCAACCCCAAATATTGTTGATGAAATTAATTATAAAGTAACCGCTATATGTCTAAAAACCTTGCCACACTCTTGGCACAGTTCTCCCAATCCTCTGCGGTGGAGATGAATGCTTGCTTACTCTTAGATGAAAAACCAATTAAACAAGCTCAGAAACTCAAAACATTAAGTAAGTACATGCAGCAGTATCCCCAAGGATGGAAAAAACGCCTCGAATTAGCTAAGTTGTTTTATGCAATGGGCCGATGGGAGCAAGCTATTGAGGAATATCAGCAAGTGATTGAACGACAACCCCAATTGCTTGACGCGCGGCTACAACTGGCAAAAATCTTGCATCTCATAGGACGACAGACAGAGGCTATAGAAGTTTATGAAAACATGTTGCCCTTGTCGCATCATGAAGCAAATCGGCAGCACATAAGTGGATTGATTGAAGCTTGCAAAGGTAACAACCAAAAGGCAATTAAAGCTCTTGAATCTGCTGCTTTCTTGGAGCCTGACAAAGTAGTTCACTGGCTTGCTTTAGGACAGGTACATATGGCAATGGAAAATACTGTTGCAGCTTTGCAAGCCTTTGATGCAGTGTTGTCCATCGATCCAGATGATATCATTGCTTTGATTCTCAGCTATGACGCGTTAATAGCATTGGGGAACGTTCAAGCAGCTGGGCAAAAATTGAGCAAAGTTATAGAGTTAGCTCCTGATGATTTCCAAGTACTTCAACGACAGTTGGAGGAGCGTTGTCGCATGAGATTGGTATTAGGCGAACAAGGCAAACAGACAAAAAAGATGATCGGCTCTGCTTTGCAACAAGCGCCAAATGCACCCGAATTCCACAAATTCTTAGCATACTATCACATATTTCGAGGAGATTGGGCACAAGGGGTAGCAGTATTAGCACAATTTACTGAGAAGCACCCCAATAATCCTACTGGTTGGTATTATTATGGGCGGTGTTTGGCCGACACAGGCGAAAACAAACCAGCTGCCGAGGCGATTTTGAAGGCTTATCATTTGTATCCCAATGATTGTGAAATCTATCGAGGGTTGTGCGATATTTTGCCTGCGGCGGGTAAATTAAATGAACTGTATCCCTTAGCAGAAGAGATGCTGCGGCGTTTTCCCGAACGCTGGAGTGCTTGGGCTACAGCAGGGCGAGTGCTGGTGGAAAGTTTCAAAGAAATTGAGTGGGGGTGTAGTGTCTGTGCTAGAGGAACACAACTTCAACCCCAGTTACCAGATGCTTGGTTTTGTTATGGACGAGTTTTGGCGTTGGCTGGAAAACACCAAGAAGCGGTAGAGGCGTTAGTACAAGGATGGCAGTTTTTACCAGAAAAAGGAGCTTATCTACAATCTCTACCTGGACTAGTTTGGCTTGGGGAGAGTTATCGAGTGTTAGGAAATAATGCCGTCAGTCGGCGTTATTGGCAAGAAACTTGCCTGCAAGCCCAAAAAATAATGGAATTCGATCCAGCTACGGCTTTTTATTGGCAAGCAAGAGCCTTAGAGCAATTGAAAGACGAATTAGGCGCTATCGAAGCTTATCGAAACGCCCTGAGTCAGCAGTTGCTTTACCCTGCCCACGAAGAAGTTAAAAACGCTCTAAAATGGTTACAAAGTATGTTAAAAAACGGTTCTCGTGCTTAAAGTTTGTTTGATAGCTTGACTCAAATTCAGCAAAAAAAGCTTTGAACTCGAAAAATTCCAAAATTGACCTTGGCGATCGCTTTAGTTACTACAAAACACTTACCATCAATTTCCCTAGTTCGATAAGATGGGCATAGGCTCAACCAAAATACCATCGTTATGGTAAAAACACCTCCACAGCATTGGACAATTCCCTTGTTGGAAAATGGCGACAAACTCACACGTTATGAATTTGAGCGGCGCTACAACGCCACGCCTAACTTGAAAAAAGCGGAATTGATAGAGGGAATTGTCTATATTATGCCTGCTGCTTTGCGTTTTAGAAGTCACGGTCAACCACATGGTTGGATTATTGGTTGGTTATTTACTTACGAAGCAGCTACACCTGGTGTAGCTTTGGGAGTTGAACCCACAGTGCGCCTAGACTTAGATAACGAACCTCAACCAGACGCAGTTCTCCTGATCAATCCAAAAGCAGGTGGTCAAGCAAAGCTGAGTGAAGATGATTATATTGAAGGCGCACCAGAGCTAATTGTCGAAATTGCTGCCAGTAGCGTTGCCATCGACCTCCATGCCAAAAAACAAGCCTATCGCCGCAATGGAGTCAAAGAATACATCGTTTGGCAAGTACTTGATGAAAAATTGAGTTGGTTTTATTTGGAACAGGGTGAATATCTAGAGTTAGCGAGTGATAGCAGTGGAATTTTGCGAAGTCGGGTTTTTCCTGGGTTGTGGTTAGCGGTTGCAGAGTTGTTAGCAGGGAATATGCAGTCTGTGTTAACTATTTTACAAACAGGCTTGCAATCTCCCGAACACGCGGAATTTGTAGAGCAATTAGTAGATTTAGACTGAAGCGATCGCCTTTACTCGATGATTTAGCATACATGGCTACAAAAGCCTTGACTTTGGGGGTAGCTGACTCTACAGCACCATAGACCATATTGACAGTAACTTTAACTTAAACTTTTTCAACATAAGCACACAACACTAGTTATAATTTCCTATAAGTTGAAAAAACTCTTAAGATTTAGCGTGATTATTACGCTTCTCTCACACCGACTAGCTGACAACCACATTAGGAGGACTATCTATGGCGCTTGTACCATTGCGGCTGCTGTTGGATCACGCGGCTGAGAACGGTTACGGCATCCCAGCTTTCAACGTTAACAATTTGGAACAGATTCAAGCGATCCTGAAGGCTGCTGTAGATACAGATAGCCCCGTGATTTTGCAAGCTTCTCGTGGCGCTCGTGCTTATGCTGGAGAAAACTTCCTGCGTCACCTGATTTTGGCCGCGGTAGAAACCTATCCCCAAATTCCCATCGTCATGCACCAAGATCATGGGAATGCTCCTTCTACCTGCTACTCAGCAATTAAGAACAACTTCACCAGCGTGATGATGGATGGTTCTTTGGAAGCTGATGCCAAGACCCCTGCTAGCTATGAATACAACGTCAATGTGACTCGCGAAGTTGTAAATGTAGCGCATTCTTTGGGCGTCAGCGTCGAAGGCGAACTCGGTTGCTTGGGTTCTCTAGAAACTGGTGCTGGTGAAGCTGAAGATGGTCATGGTTTTGAGGGTACACTCGACCACTCCCAACTGCTAACCGACCCCGACCAAGCTGTTGACTTCGTAGAGCAAACCCAAGTAGATGCTTTGGCAGTTGCCATCGGCACTAGCCACGGTGCTTACAAGTTTACCCGCAAGCCGACTGGAGAAATCTTAGCAATCAGCCGCATTGAAGAAATTCACCGTCGTCTGCCTAACACTCACCTAGTAATGCACGGTTCTTCTTCCGTACCTGAAGATTTAATCGCTTTGATTAATGAGTACGGTGGTGCTATTCCTGAAACCTACGGTGTACCTGTAGAAGAAATCCAAAAAGGTATCAAGAGCGGCGTTCGTAAAGTGAACATCGACACCGACAACCGTTTGGCAATTACCGCCGCTGTGCGCGAAGCTTTGGCTAAAGCTCCTAAGGAATTTGACCCCCGTCACTTCCTCAAGCCTTCTATCAAATACATGCAAAAAGTTTGTGCCGAACGCTATGAGCAATTTGGCACAGCTGGTAATGCTAGCAAGATTAAGCAGATTTCTCTGGATGATTTTGCAACTAAGTATGCCAAGGGTGAACTTAAAGTGATCACCAAAGCAGCTGCCAAAGTTTAATAATTAAAGAAACTGGGGATTGGGGACTAGGGACTGGGTTAAGATAGCCATTTACTAGAATCTTCCTAATTCTCAATTTCTTTCATTCATAAATAGGGGCAAAAGTATTTCTATGCTCCTAAAAAAATGAGAATTTTAATATTGAAATAAATAAACTGGGTGAGCTTAATGCACCCAGTTTTTTTGTTTGATTCATGAAAATTGGGCATTGGGCATTGGGAAAGGGGTAAGGGGGAAAGGTTAAATTTATCCCTTTACCCTTTACCCTTTACCCTTTAACCTTTTCCCCTGCCTCCCCTGCCCCTAAAACACCCGATGCTGCAAAGAGGGCATTTGACGACGGACTTGTTCGAGTCTGGTGGGTTTGATTTCAGCGATCGCAATTCCCGGTTTTTCGCCAGCATCCGCTAAAATTACTCCCCAAGGGTCGATAATCACAGCGTGTCCGTGGGTTTGGCGGCGGCTGTAATTGTTGCCTGTTTGAGCCGGAGCAATGACGTAAGCAGTATTTTCGATGGCTCTTGCTTGTAATAATACTTGCCAGTGGTCTTTTCCAGTGAAGGCGGTGAAGGCAGCGGGAACAAACAACACATCGGCTCCCTTATCTGCTAAATGACGATACAGTTCTGGGAAGCGCACATCATAACAAATAGAAAGTCCTAAATTACCAAGTTTTTCTGAAAAATAAACTGGAGGTAGTTGCCTACCAGCCAAAACAGTATTGGATTCGCGATAGGTGTTACCGTCGGGGACATCCACATCAAATAAGTGTACTTTGTAGTAGCGGGCAAGTTCTTGGCCGCTTGGGTCAATGAGTAGAGTAGTATTGTGGACTTTGCCTGTATTATCTACCGGAAGTGGAAAGCTACCGCCCAAGATGGTAATTTGAAAACGCTGAGCCATTTTTTTCAAGAATTTTTCACTTTCAATAGCAATGGCATCTCCTTGGGCAAGTCTGTCTTTTTCTTCTCCCATAAAAGAAAAGTTTTCTGGTAAACCTACCAATTCAGCACCTTGACGCACGGCAAGATCTATTAATTCTTCTGCCTGTGCCAAATTTTTTTGCAGATCCGGCACACTGGTTAATTGAATAGCGGCGGCTAAATAAGACTTCATAGATTCAACAACGAATAGTTGATTTATGGAAAATAGATTATCAAAATATATCGCTACTTCAGCATCTGTGAAACTTAATTAAAAATCGATGACTTGTTGCTTTTCTTGAACAAACTTAATTATTCCCATCGCTTATTTTAATCCTCCTCTGGCTTCTGGCAAACTCAGCAGGATTGCGATTAATTTGTGAGGAAACCTTAATAATAGCTAGCTGTTGTGGATATTTCGATTCTGGTTCAGACATTTATTGCTGTGTTTGTCTTGGCAGATGCTGTGGGCAATATACCGATTGTTTTAGTTTTAACTAAGGGCATGATGCCAGAAGAAAGAAATAAGGTGATAGATAAAGCAATTATCGTTGCGATCGCAGTTCTTTTGTTGTTTGCTTTTGCTGGACAAACAATTTTGAATTATCTAGAAATCAGTATCGACTCTTTACGAGTAACAGGAAAACTATTGTTACTGTTAATTGCTTTACAAATGCTGCAAGGAGAATTAAGTAGACCGATTATTGAAGAAGGACGGGATATCGCAATTACTCCACTAGCAGTTCGCTTTCATGACTTGGCTCTTTAAAGGGTAAAGGGGAAAGGGGAAAGGGGAAAGGTTTTAAATCCCTTACCCTTTACCC
>NZ_JACKZU010000041.1:0-32673 GCF_014222165.1 Nostoc sp. 2RC | reverse complement strand
ATATTTAATAATATATCTATAGATAGATTTTATATTTTGGAAGTAACTCTTATTGTTACTAACGAACATGTAATATAAAGTTAATATCACTCAGAAATAGAGCAGGGGAAAACGTGAAAACACAACTGGTTTCTGGGGTATTTCAGAAAGTATTTCACAGCATATTTCATCTACTGAGTATAGATGAAATAACTGGTACAAAAATCTTATCACGCAAGGATTTATTACATATAGGCACAGATTATGGTGGCTGGGTAGTTCCGAAAGAGCTACTCAACCCAAATTCTATATGTTATTGCGTTGGTTGTGGGGAAGACATTACATTTGACTTGGGGTTGATAGAAGAATTTAACTGTAACATCTATGCTTTCGATCCTACTCCTCGTGCAATCAAGCACGTTCGAGAAAAGACCGCACATTATGATAAGTATCGTTTTTTTGATATAGGACTGTGGGATCGAGAGGAAAAACTAAGATTTTACGCTCCAAAAGATTCAGCGCACGTATCACACTCTGCCTTAAATCTACAAAAAACTCAAGAGTTTTTCGTAGCTCAGGTAGATAGACTGGCAAACGTTATGCACAAGAATGGACACACTCATCTCGACTTACTCAAACTAGACATTGAAGGAGCCGAGTATAAGGTTGTAAACTCCATTATTGAAGACGAATTGGATATTAAAATACTATGTGTTGAATACGATGAATGCTTCAATCCTTTAGATACAAACTATAGGGACAGGATCAAAGAGTCTGTAGCTAGTCTCCTGCAATTTGGCTATTCACTTGTGTATGCTCAAGGTAATGGAAATTATACGTTTTTCAAAGACGTATAAGCTGTTTTGCATTTAAGTTGCAGATTGACTCTATGAGATTGTTGAGTGTTGACCGTTGACAGTTAACGGTTAACATCTATCGCATTAATGTTGTAGGGAAAAAATGTTCGTAGTAAGGACTTTAGTCCTTGATTTTTAAGCACTAAAGTGCTTACTACGAACCTTTCAGAACTAATGCTATGAACCAGTAGTGGTCTGCCAACCCAAAAATGCGCTTTTGAGGGCTGGGGAAAGGTGAAGGGGGAAAGGGACTCATGTTTTTTATCCCTTCCCCTTTTCCCGGTTGGTGAGCTTGCCTGCCCTGAGCTTTGTCGTTGGCGTTGGCGTTGGCGAAGCCTCTCGTAGAGAAGCCTCTCGTAGAGAAGCCTCTCGTAGAGAAGGGTCGAATCATTAACCTTTTCCCCTACCTCAAGAACCTCCCCTACTCCCTTACCTCCTTATCTCCCCACTCCCCCATCACTTAGATCTCAGCCACCGCCCGTTCAATTAAGCGACGTGCCAAAGTTTGCGTACCTGTGTGTTCGTAATAATTCGTTGCCACATCTAGGAAGGCCGCCAGGTAGTCTAACTTGTCATCGGCAATATCGGCAAAAGTTTTCAAGTTGTGGACAACTTTTTGTGGCGTTAAATTATTGGCGTTAACTAACCCACTCATCCAACCTTTAACTGAGTCAAAACTTTCGCCGATAAAATTGAGTTTACTGCCAGCATTGCTGCCTGGAATTACATCCTTGATGTTTTGGAAAGTTGAGTTTTGCTCTAACTCTTGCGGATTTGTTTGATTCAGCCCGGATATTGCTTTACTGATGAAATCTGGGCCTAGAGGTATCAAGCCATCAACACAAACCAATGCCACCATACGGATCAGTGACTCACCACTATACTCTCCCAAAGACGCAACAAAGTCTCCAATACTGTCTCCAGGAATGCCGTTAATTTGGCAAAAAGCTATTAATTCCGCAACTAATTTCAGTGTCAAATCGATGGTTTGGGCTTTGTCAGGTTTTGGAGTAATGGAATTTAAAAAACCCAACAAAGGAATTTTTTCGCCAACTTTGTTAGCCAAAGCTGCTGCACCAAGGGCTTTATCTGTATTATCAACGGTTTGATATAGCCATAAAGCAGTTTGATAACCCTGAGATTTATCGTTGAATAGATAAATTGCTCGTTCGCCAATTTGTTGAATTAAATCTTCGTCGGTTTCCAGAGTCACTGTTTTAATAGTGTTTACAAAGCCGACGGTATTTTGCCACTGGCCAGGAGCAACAAAATCTAAGGAATTTAACAGAGAAACAGTTAAGCCACTGGTTGGTAATTCATCAACCAACTGAAAAATCGATTTGCTCACAAAAATCTCCTGATTTCAGATTTATTATGTTGATTTTGGCAATGCGGCTCAATTCAGTTTCGCTAAACCGCTGAGATTAAATTTTTCTATCCAATCTGCGCGATCGCTAGCTGTAAATGACGGATCGCGAGAAAGTACTTTTACTTGGTATTTACCTACTAAAATTGCTGTTTGCGTGTTACCTAGTTCTACTGCGGGATAACCACCAATTTTTTTGGTGCTTTTCGAGAACTTTGCTGCTGTTGCTGGTGTGCTGCTGGTATCAGAAATAGACAACAGAGCGATATCTTTACCGCTTTTTTTCAATTTCGCTTCCGCAAAACCTTTTTTCTCTTGGGTGTAGACGCGTTGGTAACCATCACTAGCATCTGGGAACAATTTGTTAAATTCGCTACCTTGAGTTGCCGTTTTAGCTACAGCTTGACCGCTTTTTTGCTTACTACTCTCTTGCTGGGCCTGGTCAAAACGTCCCGGTGTTTTTGCAGTGCAAGATGTTGTCAGTAGTATTACTGAGAGCAACAACGCAGCTAAAACTTTACGCCCACGGTGTAAACTCATGTTTCGATTCTCCTGATACTTAAGCTTTGAGGCAATTATCTGCGGTGCTAGTGATTTTGACCCAGAAAATTTACTTTTTGATAATTATTGTGGGGGATTGGGAGTTGGGAGTTAGGAGTTGGGAGTTGGGAGTTGGGAGTTAGGAGTTAGGAGTTAGGAGTTAGGAGTTGGGAGTTAGGAGTTGGGAGTTAGGAGTTGGGAGTTGGGAGTTAGGAGTTAGGAGTTAGGAGTTAGGAGTTGGGAGTTAGGAGTTTGGAGTTTGGAGTTTGGAGTTAGGAGTTGGGAGTTGGGAGTTTGGAGTTGGGAGTTGGGAGTTTGGAGTTGGGAGTTGGGAGTTTGGAGTTAGTTATTCATCCTCTGCCTTAAGAGTCTCCCTTGTCTCCCTTATCTCCCTTGTCTTTATGTTGTAAAAATTGCTTCAACTGCCAGAACTGCGGTAAGCGATGACGGCATAAAATGGATCTCCTCCAGGTGCCCCTAGCCATTGTAGAAAATTCGGTAATGTTGATTTGTGAACGATAACTTCTGGGGTGGTAAATCCTGGTACAGAGGTGAAGTAATTCTTGACTAATTCCACTCGTTGTGGTTCTGAAGCTTCCCGCCAAGCTTGAATTGCTTTTTGAAAGAACATCCGGTTGGAAAAGCTGATAATGGCGACACCACCGGGTTTGAGGATGCGGTGAATTTCAGAAAATATTGCTTCTGGATATTGGATATATTGCACAGATACGCAATTGAGAACTGCGTCAAAATCTTCATTTGGCAAAGGAATCTGGGGATTTTCGTTGAGATTTTGCACAAAATAATGATTGAAGCGGGGGTTGCGTGCTAGTTCTTCGGTGTTGAGTCCGTGTCCCTCGATGTGGGAAAATTGAATCTCTTCTGGTAGATGGGAAACCCAGCTGCTCATCATATCAAAGATGCGGGTGTTGGGTTTGAGGCGATCGCGGTATAAATCTGTTAGCTGTTGAATAAATCCCTCATCAACATGGGTGACGAAGCGCGGATAAGCATAGAATAAGCGATCGTCTGTGTCGTCTAATTTTAGGCGTTGATTCGGTCTTAGCTGCATAAATCTCTCGTGTAGATAACTTTTTTCCAAAATTGTGGCATCTATTTGATATAAGTTTACATGTTATACAAATTACGTTCTTTGCAGTATATTGGGCGCAAAATCTTGCTTTTAGGAGCATCACCTTATTTTATTTTGTTAGTTTGGATACTACCTTTATTATTATTTACTTCTGGTGAAAATAGCCTCATAGCACATGACGAAGCGCTTTATGCTTCACGGGCACGGTTGATGTTTGATTCTGGGAATTGGATTGCACCTTGGGAAAAGCCGCATCACAAAACTCCTGGGCCTTATTGGTTAATTGCCAGTTTCTATCAGCTGTTTGGTATCAATGATACGAGTGCGCGTCTTCCTAGTATGCTTGCAGGAATTTTATGCGTCTGGCTGGTATATGAAATCGGCAAAATCATCCTGGGTAAAAAACTAGCTTTCCTTGCTGGTGCAATTTTAAGTGTGGAATTTCTCTGGCTGCAATCTTGTCGTTTAAGTACCCCAGATGTACCTTTAGTTTTATTAGTACTTTTAACGATTTGGTCTTTTATCAAAGCAGAATTAAATCCGGCAAAACGCTACTTCTGGAGTTTTAGTGCTGGTTTAAGTTTAGGTTTAGGCTTTTTAATCAGAAGCTTTATGATTTTTGTACCAATCATAGCTTTATTACCTTATTTAATTTGGGATGCTAAGCGTCATCGTCATCTGAATAATCCCTTTTTATATTTAGGGATTTTCGTCGGTTTGATTCCTACTTTTGTTTGGCTCTGGCTTTGTTGGTTACATTATGGAAACCAAAGTTTTGAAGAGTTATACAAATTTGTGATCTATCAAAGTAGTAAGGGAAATGATAATTATCACACGAATTTTCTCTTCTATGTTTGGAATATTGCTCTCAAAGCATTTCCTTGGGCTTTTTTCGCAATTTTCGGACTAATTTTTGCTATTCGTCATCCCTTCCGCTACCAATTATTATTAGTTGGATTTCCTGTTGTCTTCTTTATTGAAATTAGTATTTTTACGACTCGTTTTTCTCACTATAGTCTTTGCCTTTATCCCTTCGTGGCGTTGTTTGCTGCTGTGGGTTTAGACGGGCTAGGTAAAATTTATCAGCTAGGAATTTCCTCGCAATCTATTCTTCAACAAAATAAAAAAAATATCTTCAATTTTTTTGTCAAAGAAAATCTTCCCCGAAACCTCAGTTATGGATTTGGTGGATTCGGTGTTTTACTCATTATCGCCAGCATTGTGATTTTTGCTTGGGTTAATTCTGATATCCGTAAGTATGCAATTATTGGCTTCGCTATGGGATTAGGTTGGTTAATTTTACCTGTTGTGTGGATTGGTCGTTATCGCTTTGGTAAAAAGTTTCTCACAACTCGTTACTGGATAGCAGGTTGGTTAATTCCCTGTTGGTTAGCTTTAGCGGCGATGGGTAGTATAGGTTTGTTAAGTGACTATAACCCAGCCTTAAGAGTTTTTCTCCAACAAAGCGCGATCGCTTCTATTTTGAAAACTAATCCGATATACTTTGTGCAAATAGATGATAAAGTCCAAGTACTCCTCGATTTCTATATTGCTATTGACGACAAACGAGTAGACTCATTTTCTGAAGTACCAGCTTTTAGCTATGCTTGGACTTCTCAAAATCAATCCCCTAAATTATCCAGACCTCACCGTATTCTCGGTACTGTGAAAGAATATCAGTTTATTCAAGTACTTCGTTAGTTATTGGGTATGGGGCATCCCTTCTCTGCGAGACGCTACGCGAACGGCTTCGCTCAGGGCAAGTGGGAGTTAGGAGTTGGGAGTTAGGAGTTGGGAGTTAAGAATTATTCTTGTTATCTCCCCCACTTCCCTACTTCCAAAAAAAGAGCTGTTGCCAAAATCATCAAAATTAGATAGCATATGAATATTAAGCATACTAAGTATTTTAACAAATGATTTCTACATCCAATCAATCCCCAACTTTAGAGTCCTGGCAGCAAAATCTCGCACCATACAATTTGGGGTACAGAATCAAATTACTTTCGCAACTACTAAGTCGTAGGTTTACTGATAGACTCGAACCTTTTGGATTGACTCCATTTCATTGGTTGGTGTTGTGCTGTCTTTGGCAAGAAGATGGTTTACCTACTTCTAGTATTGGGGACAAACTCAAACAAGTAGGCGGTACTTTAACTGGGGTGTTAGACCGGATGGAAGAACGCGGTTTGGTTCGTCGAGAACGCGATACTCAAGACCGTCGCATCTGGCGAATCTGGTTAACGGATGCAGGTAGGGAACTGCAAACCATCCTACCTCCCATCGCCGCACAAGTGTGTGATGAAGCAATGGAGGGTATTTCCCTTGCTGACCGAGAATTTTTTTCCCAGATTTTGAATAAAGGCATCGCTAATCTCTCTTAAAAGATACTTCCACAATCACCCAAGCGGGGGAAGCTACATTAAGATTTATTTTGAGAAGATATTACGCATACTAAATAAAAGCCACGCAAAGGCTCGTAAATCAATATTACGTACTTTAAATAAACGAGAGTTAACTAAATCAATCTGCAAGGAGTTGAAACTTATGGGTGTCAATACTTTAAACGGACGCAAGGATAACAAAACCCCCATTTTAGAACCAGAATTGATTACAGATTCAGAGACTTTAGAAGCCACCACCACAGAGACAACTCAAGGGCCTGTTGTAACTCCCCAGACAGAAAAAGAAGTTCCACCGAAGCGTAAAAAACCCATTGGCTTAATTTTGGCAGGATTGGGTGTAGGTGCGATCGCCGCAGGTACTTTTGGTTATAATTACTGGCAATATTCCTCTACCCACCAGGAAACAGATAACGCCACCGTTGTGGGAAACATTCACCAAATTAGTAGCCGCATTCCCGGAACTGTGACTCAAGTTTTGGTGGATGATAATCAACTGGTGCAACCGGGACAATTATTAGTGAAGTTAGATGCGCGGGACTATGAAAGTAAAGTCCAACAAGCACAAGCAGCATTAGAAAATGCGCGCGGTCAGGCCCAAGCCGCCCAAGCAAATATCGCCTTAGCTTCACAAACCACCACTGGTAAAACAACTCAGGCGCAAGGAGATGTTAGCAACGCTGTGGCGGCAATTTCCACAGCCCAAGCAGCAGTCCAAGAAGCGCAAGCGGGGATACCAGCAGCACAGGCCGAAGTGAAGTTAGCTCAAGCGGGAATTCCCGCAGCCCAAGCCCAGGTAGCCCAAGCCAATGCCAACTTGGAAAAAGCCCAAGCAGATTATAACCGTTACAACGAATTGTATAAATCGGGTGCCATTGCTCGCCAGCAATTAGACACAGCCAAGGCGGCCTATGATGTGGCTGTAGCCCAGAAAAATGCTGCCGTCCAGGGAGTAGAACAAGCCCAAGCCAGATTAGCCTCGGCGAAAGTTGGCGTTGCCAAAGCCCAATCTCAATTAGCACAAGCCCAAGAAAGTGTAGTTAGCGCCCAAGCAAAATTGGCTGCATCCAAGGGAGGATTGCAACAAGCCACAGCTGGCGGACAAGATACAGCAGTCAAACGCAGTCAATACGAAGCAGCAAAAGCAGCGATCGCACAATCAGAAGCATCGCTCAAAGACGCTCAATTGCAACTATCCTATGTTAATATTACTGCTCCTAGTGCTGGAAGAATAGGCAGGAAAAACGTGGAAATTGGTAACCGAGTTGCAGCGGGTACACCGTTAATGGCGATCGTGGATAATCAAAATTGGGTAGTTGCCAACTTCAAAGAAACCCAACTAGAAAAAATGCGCCCAGGAGAACTAGTAGAAATCAAACTGGATAGTTTCCCTCATCACACTTTTACTGGTCACGTTGATAGTATTTCCCCAGCTTCCGGCGCTCAATTTGCCTTATTACCCCCAGATAACGCCACAGGTAACTTTACCAAAATTGTACAGCGCATCCCAGTCAAAATAGTTTTCGACCAAAACAGCATTCAAGGATACGAATCGCGAATTACACCGGGGATGTCTGCGGAAGTTGCAGTGGAAGTTAAATAGGATATGGGGCATGGGGCATGGGAGATGTAGCTTTAGCTTCTCTTTCATAGACGCTAGCGCGAACCCGAAGGATGGGGGATGAGGGGGACAAATCAATTCAAAATTCAACATTAAAGAACTTTTGAATGCGTGATTTTTTAATGTCCCATGCCCAATGCCCAATGAGATGAGTATAGAATTTAATCAAAAAATGAAACAACACTATGGCTAATACAGGTATAATTCGTCAGCCAGGGCACAATCCTGCTGTCCCGCCAGAACGGGTACCACTCAGAATTTGGATTGGTGTATTGGCAAGTATGCTTGGTGCGTTCATGGCGGTATTAGATATTCAAATTACTAATGCTTCCCTGCAAGATATTCAAGCAAGTTTAGGAGCAACTTTAGAAGAAGGTTCTTGGATTTCTACTGCCTATCTGGTTGCGGAAATTGTAGTAATTCCTCTAACAGGATGGTTATCAAGGGTCTTTTCTTTAAGACGTTATCTATTAGTAAATACTGCATTATTTATTTTATTTTCTATATGTTGTGCTTGGGCGTGGAATTTGAATTCTATGATTCTCTTCCGCGCTTTGCAAGGTTTTAGCGGAGGAGTTTTAATTCCCACCGCTATGACAATTGTTTTAACGACCTTACCACCATCCAAGCAATCAATAGGATTAGCAGCTTTTGGTTTTAGTGCAGTTTTCGCCCCATCAATCGGCCCGACATTAGGAGGTTGGTTAACAGAGAATTTTGGTTGGGAATATAACTTTTATATCAACTTAATTCCAGGTATATTAATGCTGGCTGGCGTTTGGTATGGAATTAAGCAAGAAGCACCCCAAATTAGTTTATTAAAACAAGGCGATTGGTGGGGAATTATTGCAATGGCCATCGGATTGGGTTCCCTGCAAGTTGTTTTAGAAGAAGGTAGCCGTAAAGATTGGTTTGGTTCGGCGTTAATTGTACGCTTAACTGTAATTGCAGTAATTTTTCTAGCAATATTTTTCTTTATAGAATTAACTCGTAAACAACCATTTATTAATTTGCGGCTGTTGTTTAGACGTAACTTTGGTTTAGCCAGTATTGTAAATGTATCTTTGGGTGTTGGCTTGTATGGTTCAATTTATATTTTACCTTTATATCTTGCCCAAATTCAAAAATACAATGCGTTGCAAATTGGTGAAGTATTAATGTGGGCTGGGATTCCCCAACTATTTATTATTCCTTTTATACCCAAATTAATGCAACGTTTTGATGTGCGCTTTATGGTGGCTGTTGGCGTAACTTTATTTGCTGTCAGTGCATTTATGAATTCTGGTATGACTAATCAAACAGGATTAGATCAATTACGGTGGTCACAATTTGTGCGGGCAATGGGACAACCTTTAATTATGGTACCACTCAGCTCTATTGCCACTGGTGGATTAAGTCCGAAAGAAGCAGGTTCGGCGAGTGGTTTATTTAATATGATGCGGAATATGGGCGGTTCAATTGGAATCGCTTCTTTAGCAACTTTATTAACAAATAGAGAACAATTTCACTCCAATCGATTGGGTGATGGCATATCTTTATATAATCCAGAAACTCAACAGCGCATTGACCAGATGACTCAATATTTTATTAGTCGTGGTGCGGATTTAAGTACGGCACAAAATCAGGCGATCGCATCTATTTCAAATATAGTTCGTCGGGAAGCATTTGTCATGGCTTTTAACGATTGTTTTTACTTTATCGGTATAGCTTTATTGTTGAGTGGAATTGCTATTTTGTTCTTCAAAAAAGTGAAAGCAAGCGGTAATGCTGTCGCTCATTAAATTTGTAGTATCTGTTAAAATATTTGATAAAACTATTCAGGTACTAACATGGTCATTAGCCAAAGCAAGTACTATATTTCCCCAGAAGAATATTTAGAAGCCGAGAAAGTAAGCGAAATAAAACACGAGTATATTGATGGGCAAGTCTACGCAATGGCTGGGGCCAGTGATGCCCATGTCACAGTTAGCATGAATGTATCTATGTTGCTGCGAAACCATCTCCGGGGTAGTGGTTGCCGTGTTTATATGTTAGATATGAAAGCGCGAATTGATGCGATAAATCGCTATTTCTATCCTGATGTAATGGTGACTTGTGATACACGAGATAAAGAATTTGAATATTTTAAGTGCTATCCTTGCTTAGTGGTAGAAGTGCTTTCTGAGTCAACAGAAAGTTTTGATAGAGGGAAAAAATTTGCTAGTTACAGACACTTAGAATCACTACAAGAATATGTGCTAATTTCATCAGATAGAATGAGTGTAGAATGCTTCCGTCGTAATGAACAAGGACATTGGGTGCTTTACCCTTATGAAAAAGGAGAAGAAGTACATTTAGCTAGCGTTGATTTTCGTTGTGCGATGCCTGCAATATATGAAGATGTATCATTAGCAGACGATAATAATTTTTAATCCAACATTTCTGGGTCAATTCCTAAAGCATTGAGTTGTTCCACAGAAAGATTACGCAATTTTTCGGTAATTAACAGCCGCTTTTGTCGTTCAACTTCAGCGCGTTCTTCACCTGTTAGTAGTAAATTTCCTTGTGCATCCCACCACCGCAACCAAGGTAACTCTGCATTCTGATACAAACCCTGCCATATTCCCAACTCTACCCCTAAGAGTTTGTTTGAAAAGTGGTTAACTGTGATTTTTATTACCCCCCTTAATCCCCCCTTGGTAAGGGGGGAAACAATAAAATCTAGTTCCCTGACGCCACTTGCTTCAAGCCGGGGAACCCGTCCAACGCAGTGGCTCCCCTTTATAAGGGGAGGGTTAGGGTAGGGTAAAAATATTTGATACATCAATCATGACTTTTCAAACATCTTCTAAAGGAGCGATGGGGTAATGTCCTCTTTCATTGGGTTGCATTATTTGATAGGTATTATCGATTAAATGATACACCTCAACCTGGGCTTTTGATACTTCATAAATTCCATAATAAGGCACTCGAATTGCCTGTTCATAAACCCAAAATTTCCCAACATTTCCACTTTCTCCTTGAGATGGCGGTGTTTTATCTCGTTCTTCTGAACCATCTCCAGAGACAAATTCCAACACAATTAAAGGTGCAACATACTCCTTCCACAGCACATAAGAACGCCGCATTTTACCATCAAGAGTAGGCGGTACATTGGGTACATAAAACCAATCTGGTGCTTCAGCACCTTTTTCAGGAGGTTCTGTCAATCTCCAGTAAATACCAGAATCTTGTCCAATACAATATTGTCCATCAGGATGGCGTTGTTCTAGCACAGGTTTAATTGAATCTGTAATTAAGATACTTTGTGGATGCTCCTGAAGATTTTTGCCTCCGGCACGCTTCGCGAACACGAATGTACCATCTGAATCTGGTAACTGGGTGTGGTCAGGTAAAGTTAATGACGATAAGGAAGTCATAACCTTTAACCATTTATTTTTATTATTTACTATATTATAGGGTGCGTTAGGCTACGCCATAACATACCCTACATATACATAGATTTGTTCAGCAATCAAATGGGATTTTTATAGTAGATAAAAGTTTGGTAAATCGGCCAAAAATTTATCTAACTCCTAAATTCTGCTTTAATTGTTATGAAATAGTAGGATCGTCTGATTTTTTGATTTCTTGCAAGATTCGTTCTAGTTGATTGACCTTGTCATTCCTATTTTGTTCTTTAAAAAGATTTAAAGCTTTTTCTAAAGAAGATAAAGCTTCATCTTTTTTATTTGTTTGCCACATTGCTAGAGCAAAATTAGTCAATGCTTCTGCATAATTGGGATTAATTTCTAAAGCTTTTTGATATTCAGTGATAGCTTCTTGCCACCGACTTTCGCTAGCGTAAACCATACCAATGGCATTGTAAGCTAAAGCATATTTTGACTGGAGGCGGATGGCTTCTTTGTATGCGCTAATTGCTTCTTCTGATTTCTTTTGTCGAAACAGCACATTTCCCAACTGAAAGTGTCCAAAGGCATCTCTGGGGAATTGTTTAATTAATTTGCGTAAATTTTCCTCTGCACCTTTCATGTCTCCTTGATTATACAAAGCATTGGCTTGTTGGAGAATCTGCGATCGCTCTGATGGCCCTTGGTCTGAAAATTGCGCTAGTTTCTGTACTTGTCTTTGAGTATACTGTTGAGGCGAATGTAAAGAAACTGCTAACACGGATGGTGATAGACCAATGGCAGCGATCGTAGTCAGTGCTATGCAGCTAAAAGGTTGAACAAATGCTGATTTCAGTTTGCTGTTCAGTTTCATCGCCCTGAATGCCTCAATAGTGTTCTAATACTTATGATAAATTGCGGGCGCGTTACCGTGTAACGCCCCACAATTTATCTGGAAATTGCTACGCCCCTTCTCTCAGTTTATCCAACACGCTTCTATCTTCTAAGGTTGAAGTATCACCAGATACCTCCTGTCCAGCAGCCAAATTTCGCAATAATCGCCGCATAATTTTACCCGATCGCGTTTTTGGTAAAGCGTCGGTAAAGCGAATTTCTCCAGGACGCGCAATAGCACCAATTTCTTTAACAACGTGTTGCTTGAGTTCTTTACTCAACTGTTCACTTCCCTGATAATTGCCTTCTAATGTGACAAAAGCAACTACTTCTTCTCCTTTGAGTTCATCCGGTTTCCCCACTACCGCCGCTTCTGCAACTGCGGGATGAGAAACTAAGGCTGATTCTACTTCCATTGTACCGAGGCGGTGTCCTGATACATTCAATACGTCATCTACCCGACCCATTACCCAGAAATAACCATCTTCATCGCGTCTTGCACCATCACCAGCAAAATAAGTATAGTTTCCATTTTGCGGGGGGATATGTTCCCAATAGGTGCGGCGGAAGCGTTCCGGATCGCCGTACACTGTCCGCATCATTCCCGGCCAAGGATGGCGGACTGCTAAATAACCACCTTCGTTGCTGGGTACGGAATTTCCTTCTAAATCTACGATGTCTGCAAGAATTCCAGGGAAGGGCAGAGTTGCGGAACCGGGTTTCGTGGCAATTGCCCCTGGTAGCGGTGTAATCATGATACCGCCAGTTTCGGTTTGCCACCAAGTATCAACAATTGGACAGCGCCCTCCACCAATGACTTTGTGATACCACATCCAAGCTTCGGGGTTAATGGGTTCGCCGACGGTTCCCAACAATCGCAACGAAGACAAGTTTCGCGCCTTGGGATGGTGTTCCCCCATCTTAATAAATGCCCGAATTGCCGTAGGTGCTGTATAAAAAATATTAACGCCGTATTTTTCAATTACATCCCAAAAACAACCAGGATTAGAGGCACGGGGCGCACCTTCATACATAATCGTTGTTGCGCCGTTGGAAAGGGGACCGTAGACAATATAGCTGTGTCCAGTAATCCAACCTACATCGGCGGTACACCAATATACATCTGTGTCTTGCAGGTCAAAGATCCACTTAGTGGTCATGTGGGTATACAGATTATAACCAGCAGTTGTATGTACCACACCCTTTGGTTTCCCCGTACTGCCAGAAGTGTAGAGGATAAACAGCATATCTTCGCTGTCCATCGGTTCGGCTGGACAATCAGCAGAGGCATTTTTTTGTAAATCGTGCCACCAATGGTCGCGTCCGCCTAATTGCATGTATGTTTCTTGTCCGGTACGCTGGACGACGAGGACATTTTCTACACTGGGAACAGCGCCATCAGCCAAGGCTTTATCTACCTGTTCCTTGAGGGGAACGATCGCATCTTTGCGCCAGCCACCATCAGCGGTAACTACCAATTTAGCTTTCGCATCAATTAAGCGATCGCGCAAAGCTTCCGCACTAAAACCACCAAATACCACACTGTGGGGTGCGCCAATTCTTGCACAGGCTAACATAGCGATGGCAGCTTCCGGAATCATTGGCATATAAATACCAACGCGATCGCCTTTTTGTACGCCCAGTTGCTTCAACACATTGGCAAACTGGCAAACTTCCCGATGCAGTTGGGCGTAGGTGAGGGTACGGGAATCTCCTGGTTCCCCTTCCCAAATCAATGCAGCTTTATTTTTGCGCCAAGTGGTGAGGTGTCTGTCAAGACAGTTGTAAGAAATGTTAATCTTACCGCCTACGAACCACTGAGCAAAAGGCGGTTGCCAATCTAGGACTGTATCCCATTTTTGGAACCATGATAATTCATTTGTTGCCAAATCTGCCCAAAATTGCTGCGGATCGGCTTTAGCTTTCTCGTAAAGACGCTGATAGTCTTCCAGGCTTTTGATATGGGCGTTTTGTGAGAACTCAGGACTAGGATGGAAAAGGCGATTCTCTTGTAGGATTGATTCTATGGTTGGTTGAGACATAGTTTATCAGCGCGATCGCTATTGTTACTAAAAACTATTCTTAGCCCAGTTATGCTGTACTGTGTTTAGATTTTCATTAAGCGCCATTAGTGATTGGGAGTGGGGAGTTAGGAGTTAAGAATTTTCCCCTGCGCCCATCTCCCCACCTCCCCCACTCCCTACTTTCTTTTCCAAAAACTATGCCACTTATTCTCGAAGCCAATAGCCTATCTCTCAACGATGTTCATCGCTTTTTGCAACTAGAAGAACTTTCAATTGGTTCATTCACAGATTTCCTAAATTTAGAAACGTTGACAGAGTTTGAACAACAGGATTTATTGCGAATTAGAAACGACTATCATCGTTATCTCAAGTATGGTAAAATTTCTGAAGGATTAGTTAAATTTTTAACTATTGCGCCATTAATGCGCTTAGCAGGATTTTATGATGTGCCGATTCGGTTGACGATGGAAGATAGCGTGGCGATCGCTGTGGAAGATGAAGACAAAAGAATTACCGGACGCATGGATATTTTAGCAATTAATAATCCTCAAGGTAATATCGCACCGCCATTTTGGATTTTAGTCATTGAAACAAAAAATAGTGCCATCGAAGTTTGCGAGGGTTTACCTCAATTACTTACTTATACTTTTAAAAGTTTACAAGAACAACCATCTGTTTGGGATTTGGCAACTAACGGACTGCGTTATCAGTTTGTTTATTTAAAACGCGAACAACAGCCGACTTATCAATTAATGCCATTATTAAGTCTCAATGAATCTGGCGGGGCAATTGAGTTATTACAAGTTCTTAAAAGCATCTGCAAGTTAGTAAGTTTTCAGGAATAATAAATGTAGAATTGCGGGGCGATCGCTGATGTCTGAACCTGCTACTTTAGAATTCATCCCTGATAATACCCCAGAAGATGAAGTTATTTTTTTTCCCCCTGGCGATATACTGAGTGATGAACCACCCTTAGAAAGTGACCTCCACCGAGACCAAATCGATCTGCTGATTCGCCTACTGAAATCGTGGTGGCGAGAAAAGCAGGATTTTTATGCTTCTGGGAATTTAACAATTTACTACAGTCCCAACCAAAAAAAATCGGAATACTTCCGGGGGCCAGACTTTTTTGTAGTTTTGGGAACCGAGAAAAAAGACCGTAAAAGTTGGGTAGTTTGGCAAGAAGACGGGAAATACCCAAATGTAATTGTAGAAATTTTGTCAAATTCCACAGCAGCCATTGACAAAGGCTTTAAAAAACAAATCTACCAAGATACTTTTCGTACACCTGATTATTTCCTGTTTGACCCCATAAAAATGGAATTCCAGGGATTTCACTTAGTAGATGGAAAGTATCAAGAAATTCAATCTACCACTGATGGACGTTTATGGAGTCAACAGTTAGAACTTTACTTGGGAGTTTATGAAGGCAAATTAAGATTCTTTACCACTGAAAACCAATTAATACCATCATCTGAAGAACTAGCCCAACAAGCAGAAGAATGCGTCCAACAAGCAGAACAAGAAATTGCCAGATTGCGCGAACTTTTGCGTACACAGGGCATTAACCCTGAGAATATTTAATGAGATGACTAAATTTACATAGACACTTTACAGTTAAAATTGGAGAAGAATACAAAATACAGAATTTAGAATCAACCTATTCATTACTAGTGACGTGACAAGATTAAAATATTGCAATAGTAAATATATTTTCTTGTGTGGTGGGCATCTTGTCCGCCAATTAGGGCAGGGGAAACCCGCATTCTGCAAGAAGAAAGCTAATGCAGCGTTGTAGCTGTGCCACAGCACTAGAGTCGTATAGAATTAAATTCTCAATTCTGACTCCTGAATTACTGATTGTTAAAAAAAGCTTTAGTATCTGAAAGTAGGGCCTCGTTTGCAAGCAAAAGAGATTAAGGATAAATTAAAATCCCTCATCGAGCAAGCTTACTCGATAGATCCTAATTTAGCGAGAAGATTAGATGAAATCAACCGTTGGGTGAAGAATATCAAACCAGGTTCCCTGACGGCTAAACCTTTTGTCCTTGCTTTTCTCTTAGAAGTAATTACGGACTCGACAATTTGGCTGATAATAAAATCCTCACCTTCCCAAGAAGCACAAAAAGCAAAATTTGAGCAAATGACACCCATTGAAAGATATTGGTATGGTTACCTTTTTCCCAAATGGATTAATGCAAATGATTCCAAGTTTTATATTTGGAAGCAAAAATTAATGGCAGGTGAGTTTAATCGCGGTGATGATGATATTATTAGAAATATAGCCCAAGATATTGTTCAGCGAGAAGGTAGTTTTTGGCAGCGTTATATTGCCGACCTATCAATGGCAACGGATTTAATTGTCAGTAATCGTCACAATCAACCACTCTGCATTCAAGTTACCAGTGTCAGTGAAGAACTCAATCAACAAAAGTACCAAGCTTGGCAAAATACACTGCGATCGTGGGAAATAGAGCGGGGATTATTTTTAAGTTACAATCCCAAGGATGCTAATTTTGTGAACCAGTTAGTCAACGTGGCGCTGTATAACAGTGATTATCTTTCTGGTGGAAAATATTTAAAATTTTCCTGATTGTTTTTGGATTTTGATGTACAAGATTTGTATTCTAGCCTACATACTTACCTGCTCATTACAGCTTTTATGGCTCACAATAGAGAAACTCACACCTGCAACAATGTTAATTTTGCCGAAGCTTTAGCAACAGCTAGACAAATGCAGCAGAACTGGTTAACTTACGGCATTGATTTTGTGAATTTTTATGTTGAAGATGTAAATGGAGACTGGTTAGAAACCTGGGGAAATGATGAAATATTGGGTAATTCTCGATTGGATGCAATTAAAGAATTTTTGGTAAGTGATGATAATGTAGCTGTAAAAGTCAGGGAATATTTAGGGGAGCGATCGCTATTCGATTTTGCAGTAAGTTTAGAAGCATATTGGAAAAGTCCTGAGATAGATGACAGGTTAGCAGCTGTGAAAAATCTATTAGCTACTGGTGAAAATAATGTTCATAAAGATGACATCAGCTTAGTGAATTTAGCTAATAGTCTCTTGGTAAAGTTGGCAGATATTTTGTAAAATTTGGAATTATAGCAGATTTTAGCTGAATTGAATAAGTAGCTCAACCTAATTAACAGAAATCATGCACATACTGGAAAAATCCTATGTGCAGTTTTCTGTAAAATGTGATGTTGCAACAAATTTTATTGCAACATTTTAGCCTTGCCACACCACCACAGTCATTTTATTTTTACTTGATAAATAGCCTCTTATCAAATTACGAATCAGTTAATTTTAAGATAAAAAATATCCTGTTGCTTTCTCAATATATTTGACGACTTTTTCGTAGGATTCGGGATTATTCACAGGGTTGATGATGATGGGAATAGTACCATCTGGCAACCAAAAAGTTATCCTACCGTTTGGTTCATGACAAAAAGAACTTATACAATCTAAATTAATGATATATTCATTTTTTTCGTAAATAATTTTCACCCAATAGGCATAATTTAATTCTAGTTGGGTAACGCACTCTATATAATCGATAATTTTTTGATAATCTTCTAAATTATTTTGCGGATTAATCACAATGGGAATGGCACTATCAGGTAACCAAAAAGTTACCCTGCCATTTCGTTCGTAACAGAAAGCATGGACGCGTTCAAAATTTACTACATATTCTTTCCTCTCGTAAAGGATTTTCACCCAGTACGTCACAACATCTCCTCAAGTCCAAAATTTACGAATGATGCACCCTGTATGCCAAATGTACCCAAGTCCTAAGTTAATGTTGCTATGTGCCGCTTCAAAATTCAAAAAAATAATTATGAATTACGAATTGTTAAGATACCTCCAATGGTGTTGGTGTACCAGAAGTTGACAGAGAAATCGCCGCTTGAATGAATCCTTTAAATAAGGGATGAGGGGTACTAGGACGGGATTGAAATTCGGGATGAAATTGGCAAGCAAGAAAGAATGGATGCTTTGGTAATTCCACAATTTCAACTAAGCGTCCGTCAGGAGAAGTACCACTAATCACATAGCCAGACTTTAACAACAAATCGCGGTAAGCGTTGTTGAATTCATAGCGATGTCGATGTCGTTCATAAATTACATCTTCTTGATAAAGCTTAAAGGCCAGAGTATCAGGGAGAACACGACAAGGATACAGTCCCAAGCGCATTGTACCCCCTAAATCCACCACTTCTTGTTGTTCTGGTAATAAATTAATTACCGGGTCAGTGGTATAAGCGTCAAATTCAGCACTATTGGCGTCTGTCAATCCCCCTATATTCCTCGCCCATTCAATCACGCAACATTGCATTCCCAGGCATAAACCCAAGAAAGGAATTTGGCGATTCCGGGCATATTTAATCGCAGCAATTTTGCCATCTACTCCCCTGAGTCCAAAACCTCCAGGGACAACTATGCCGTCTACACCCTCAAGGTGGGTTTCGGCGGGTTCAGTTTCCAAAAGTTCAGAGTTTATCCAACGCAGGCGCAGTTTGCCATAGGTAGAGATTGCAGCATGGTTGAGTGCTTCCACTACAGATAAGTAAGCATCACTTAACTGCACATATTTACCGACAATGGCGATTTCTATTTCGTGTTTAGGGCTATGTAAGCGTTTTACCAGGGTTTGCCACTGGGTTAGATCTGGTGTCCGCTGTTCCATTTGCAGTAAGTCTAGTACTTGTTCTGCCAGTCCTTCCCATTCCAGATTCAACGGTACTTCGTAGATACTTTTGGCATCTTGGGAGGTGATGACGCATTCTTCCGGCACATCACAAAATCCCGACAGTTTTTGCTTTAACTTTGCCGATAGTGGGCGATCGCTCCGACAAACTAAAATATCTGGTTGAATACCAATAGATCGCAGTTCCTTGACTGAATGCTGTGTTGGCTTGGTTTTCATCTCACCCGCAGAAGCAATCCACGGCACCAGCGTTACGTGCATGTATAATACATTCTGCCGCCCCACTTCTTTACGGAACTGACGAATTGCTTCCAAAAACGGCAAGGATTCAATATCTCCCACAGTACCACCAATCTCTGTAATCACCACAGATGGATTTGTACTTTTAGCAACTCTTAGAATTCGCTCTTTAATTTCATTCGTGATGTGGGGAATTACCTGTACTGTGCCGCCTTCATAGTCTCCGCGTCGCTCTTTATTAATGACTGCTTGGTAAATTGAGCCAGTAGTCACACTGTTTAATCGCGACATTGAAGTGTCAGTAAAGCGTTCGTAATGTCCCAAATCCAGATCTGTCTCGGCACCATCTTGGGTAACGAACACTTCCCCATGCTGAAACGGACTCATCGTCCCAGGATCTATATTGATATAAGGGTCGAGTTTGAGAATCGACACTGAATATTCCCGCGATTTGAGCAAACGCCCTAGACTTGCTGCTACAATGCCTTTGCCAATACTGGAGACTACGCCTCCAGTTACAAAGATAAACTTAGTCATAGTAGTTTGAATTTCTAACAACTTCTAAAAATACATCCCGTAATTGTGCCATAGTGACTGTGGTTAAATCTTCCGCACTCTTGCTGTGAAAAAGCTCTTAGGATTAGTAATATTAGGCTGTATCCTCACCTCCTCCTTAGCCTTGGCAGAACCATCTGTTCTAATCGTTTTTCCTCAGACAAACTACCAAACAAGTGCCGAAAAAATCTTTTTTCTGGGCACAGCACCACCAGATGGACAAGTCTCCATCGATGGTAAGCCAATTAACCGCAGCAAAGCTGGTCATTTTTCTCCAAGTTTACCCTTGCAGTTGGGAGAGAATCTGTTTACTGTGCGTTACCGCAATCGAGAACTCCAGATTAAGGTGACAAGGGTTGCCACTTTGCCTGAACTTCCACAGGGGTTAGCCTTTGCGAAAGATTCTCTGACTCCAGCAGCTGACATTGCCAGACTACCAGAAGAACTTATTTGTTTTAGCGCGATCGCACCCCCGAACGCCAGTGTATCTGTCTACCTGGCTAATCAAACTGTTGCCCTTTTGCCCCAACCCCAGCAAGCCCAACTACCAAATAATTTGGCAGCTTTGACGGGACAAAATCAGCCTCATGGCCAGTCTAGCGTAGGCAGCTATAAAGGTTGCACCACTGTGGCAACTCCTGGCGATCTGGGACAACCCCAGTTTCAACTGACCCTCAACGGTAAGACAATAACTCAACCAGGAAATGGTAAGATTCAAATCCTTTCCAAGACAGAGTTACCAGTTGCCCAGGTGACAGTAGACGCAGGTGTAGCACGCACTGGCCCTAGTACCGATTATTCTCGACTTACACCATTGCCCAAAGGCACGCGAGCAACGGTTACAGGTAAGGAAGGTGAATGGTTGCGCCTAGACTATGGAGCTTGGATTAATAGTCAGGAAACCCGCACTCTACCCGGTGCAGTTCCGCCACAAACAATAATTCGCAGCGTCGGATACCGTCAACTCCCTGGTGTTACAGAGATTGTTTTCCCCTTACAAGTCCCCGTACCTGTGAGCGTACAACAGAGCGATCGCACTTTTAGTCTCACTCTCTACAATACTACTGCCCAAACCGATATTATTCGCTTGGACGACGACCCCCTGATTTCTCGCCTAGATTGGCAACAGGAGACACTAGAACGAGTAAAATACACCTTTAACCTCAAAAAAGCTCAACAGTGGGGATATAAGCTAAGATACGACGGTACAACCCTGGTTTTAGCTTTGCGTCATCCGCCTAAAATTGGGAACACAAAACGCAAGCCTTTAGCTAATCTCAAGATTTTACTAGATCCAGGGCATGGAGGTAAAGAATCTGGTGCCAGTGGGCCAACTGGATATTTAGAAAAAGATGTCAATTTGGTGGTATCGAAGTTGTTACGGGATGAGTTGGTCAAGCGAGGAGCAACAGTGGTGATGACACGGGAGGAGGACAAGGAAGTTTCTTTAGTAGAACGTCAAGCAATTATTAGTCAAGAAGAACCAGCGATCGCTATTTCTATACATCACAATTCTCTACCCGATAATGGCGATGCCGAAAAAACCAAGGGATTCGGCAGTTTTTGGTATCATCCCCAAGCCCACAGCCTAGCGATATTTTTACAAAATTATGTAGTCAAAAATCTCGGTAGACCAGACTATGGCGTGTTTTGGAATAACCTGGCGCTGACACGTCCAGCCGCCGCCCCATCAGTGTTATTGGAATTGGGTTTTATGAGCAATCCCGATGAATTTGAACAGGTGGTGAACCCAGAAGAACAGAAAAAAATGGCAAAAGCGATCGCTCAAGGTATTACTGAGTGGTTTAGGAGTGTTAAATAAATTCGGATAACTAGAGTTATACTCTCATTGAATTTGGTAGAGGGCGATTAGCTAGTTTCTGCTCAATGTTGCGATCGGTCTTTGTTCAAGCTTTTTGACTTTTATGGTGTGTTGTCAAAACCATACCTACTGTAGCAATCAAGTAAAATGAAATTTTCAGTTGTTCCTGCGAGGTGTCAGATGACTATCTTTGATCGCCGCCGTCAACTTCAACAACAGATTGCTCAACTTCCAGATGACCAATTGACTCAGGTTGAGCAATACATAGCATTTCTTGTTTTTCAGAAAACAGTTCCATCTCAATCACAAGTGACCAAATCACCTTCCACTGGGGCTTCGATTCTGGCATCTTTAGAGCAAGCACACACTCCGCCCGATTCTCCTCTGGAGGATGAGACTTTAACAGAACCACCTGAAGATTTTGCTGCTAAGATCGCTGAAATAAAACAACGTGGCGATCGTTCTCAATCTGTTATCCGACGAGGTTCTACAGGTCAAGACTTGCTCGAATTTGCTGGTACTTGGCATGGAGACGATCTAGAGGAGTGCCTAGCATTTCTTGATGCAACTCGCTCAAAAGCGAAGTTTTAAGCCAATAATTTATGTATTTGTTGGATACTAATCACTGTAGTTATCTCATTAACAACAATCCTCAAGTTGTTGCAACTGCTCAAAGGTATGCTCAAGATCCTTTTGGGATTAGCATCATTAGCTATGGTGAGTTGCTCTATATGACAGAAAAATCAGAGCGTCGAGAAATGAATTTACAAGTAGTTCAAGCATTCTTGGCAGAGATTGATATCTATCTGATCGACAAAGAAATAGCTGAGATATATAGTCAACTGAAGAATCGTATTTTTGATCAATTTGCCCCAAAAGAAAAAAACAAACGTCGCAGTATCCGCATTCAGAATCTCGGTTTTGATGATAACGATCTATGGATCGCCGCAACAGCAATTTATCATAATATTACTCTCGTTTCTGCTGATAGCGACTTCACTAGGATTCAGCAAGTTTACAGCTTTTCAGTCGAATCCTGGATTTAATTGCTTTACCTAGTATGCTGAACTAATAAATTAAGTTAAGTGCCAATTTAATAAATATCGCTATTTGTTAGCTAGTTCCTGCTCAATATTCCGATCGGTCTTTGTTCAAGCTTTTTGACTTTTATAATCTATTGCCAAGCATAGCACTTAGTGTCAATAAAATTATTCCAGAAATGCGATCGCAGCTACTCGATATTAATGGTGAGATGCGATCGCGCTTTTTTATCAATTTACTCTATTGGTAAACCTAAGTTTGCAAGAAATTTTTTACACTATATTTAAAATGACCATTCATGTTCTGGATCATCGAGAGCTGCTCTGACTGATGTTATATCTGCAAAGTCTTTAAATGGGCTGGATTTAGCGAGTTCTATAATGGAATGCAGGAATAAATTTAATTGGTTATTATCACCCTGCGCTATTGCCTGATCGACTTTTTCAAATAGAAAGCGAAAATTATTAGCTCGTTCGTCAAATGATCTTTCAAGATACCTTATCAGAACATCACGATCAGCTTGAATCTGGGCAATTGTTGTTGTTTCCCAAGCTTCAATGCCGCGCCTTTTAGTCTTCTCTTCCTCTGCAACTATCTTGTAATCGGTGTAGGCTTGAACGATAGAGTGTAAGTATTGAGCAGTATCTGTACCTGCACCCAATACTTCTACAGCAACTTTCTTAGTTATCATGTCTATTTACCTGATAGGGTGCGGTATTTTTCTAAGATGGTCACAGTGCCAAGGTTAAGTTTTCTCTCACTGTTCAAGACTGGGGTTTTCAAAATTTCTATAATTCCCTTGATGAGAAGTGCTACCTGTTGAAACTTTTCAGCATCTCTGTTTGAATCAAAAGGTTGAGATTCAAGTACATGAAAATATTTAAGTGTAATACTATTGATTGACTCTAGCTCATTCTTCAAATAATGAATCCTCTGTTTAAGCTGCATCGCATAATCTAAAGCATCACAAATATCACTTTTAAATTGATTAATTTTTGCTTCGTATTCAGCATCAGCATCTATTGTTTGGTTAAGCATAACGCTACCAATCACTAAGACTGGAATTATTGCAGCACTTCCTAGAAGAACAGCCCCAAGAACTACGCCACCACCGCCTGCTGCAAGTGAGCCACCACCTAGCCATGCTAACATTGGAAATCCACCATATTTTGCTGCTGTTTTAGCAGCTCTCATACCTCCCTTTAAATAATCTGTAAACTCGTCTGTTTTTAGATTTTGAGTTTCATAATTTTGAATTGGTAGAACTAAAAATTCTAAACCATCGAAAATTAGATTTTCACTTTGGGAAACCTGCCGTCCTGTACACCGAATAAACTCAACAAATTTATTTATTGTACCCAAAATTACATTGATTTGGACTTGACTATAATCCCGTGCTAGCTTGTTGATAGCTTCTTCTTCTATTCTTAACTTTTCAATAGCTTGTTGATATCCTCCAAATATATCACTCACGTCTATTTACCTGGTAGGATGCGGTATTTTTCTAAGATGGTCACCGTGCCAAGGTTAAGTTTTCCCTCACTGTTCAAGACTGGGGTTTTCAAAATTTCTACAAGTCCCTTCATGAGAAGCCCTACCTGTTGAAACTTCTCAGCATCTCTGTTTGAATCAAAAGGTTCAGATTCAAGTTCGTTCAGTCCTTCAACAGCAAGAGTGTTTAGGGATTCAAAAACACCTTTTAACTCAGTAATGCGCTGTTTTACTTGTTGTGAATATTCTTCGGCAGCGTTAATTTCAGTAATCGCTTTATTGACTTTGGCTACATATTCCCGTGCCTTGGTCATGGCTTTCTCACCTTCACGAGCCGCAAAAAAGCCACCAATAGCCAAGGCTGGAATAGCAGTGATACCACCTAGCACCCAAACACCAACAGCCATACCACCGCCACCAGCTGCAACTGCCCCACCGCCAAACCATGCCAGCATTGCATTTGTAGCGGCGGCTCCACTAAGGCTTGAGATAGCTGTTCCGGTGCTTGCTACTCCTATAGAGGTAGCAACACCAATAGCACTACTGTAACCGGCTGCTGCGGCTCCAGCGGCTTTAGCACCAGCCATAAAATACTGTTCTGCTGCTACGGCAGCAGCTTTATATTCTTGTATCTGCTGAACTGAAAAGTCTAGACCCTCTAAAAGTCGCTTCTCGTTTTCAGAAGCTTTCCTACCAGTGCGTTCAACAAAGTCAACAAACCGCTTAATCGTGTCTTTTATGACCTGGAGTTGGAGTTGACCATACTCCTCTGCTAAGTTGTTTGTAGCTTCTTCCTCGATTTTCAACCATTCAATAGCACGTTCATATCGCTCTTGAGCGCCTTTAGCAAGTTCATTAGCTTTCTGACCAGGGTAAAATGAAACCACTAACTAAATGCTCCTAATTATTAGCCATAAATGATTTCATCATCCTCGCTGCCGTCTTTTAACGTCTTCCGCATGATTACCAGGGTTTGACACTTTCATTAAGAAAGTTCACAAACTATAAGAGGTTTTGATGCCGTTTATGCAGTTGGTAGTACATTGGTCAGGACGGCATAGTGATAGACGGTACTGTGGTTGGACTTCAACCTGAGTAAGTTAGTCTACATCTGGGTCGATACCCATTGCTCGGAGGCGTTCTGCTAATTGTGCAGCCTAATTGAGTCTGTGAGAATGATAGTTTGGGGATGCTCTTGAAAATTTGTCACAAACGTACCATCAGACTCTGGTAGTTGAGTATGATCGGGAAACTGAGGCGGGATGGCAATATCAGCAAGTGTTTCACTCATGCTTGTCTTAATGACAAATTTATCTAATGCTTTACGCTTGCCATAAGGTATTAGAAGTTAGTATAACACCTTGCTATATCTTGATTTCAGTGCTTTTACCCTGCCAGAATCCTTTGGATTGCGGGTAGAAATATATGAAATCTTATATTTTTAAAGTTTATGTCTTTTAAAATAGGCTCCATTGTGGGAGCGATCGCTATTTTATTGAATAGTGGCGCAGCCATCGCCCAAGATGCACAAAGGTATGTTACTGTAGGTCACGATAAATTAGGAAATGACATAGCCCTAGACACAAGAACTATTGAGGGCACAAGATACAAACTTTACGGCATCTATGGAGATGGTATCTTCGAGACTACATTCGATGCATCATGTACGGAATCGCGGCTTTTTCTCAATCGCATAGTCATTTACGGCTCACAAGGACAGCTACTCCAAGAAGATGACGAAAAAGGAGAAATACCTTTTGTCGCAGACTCTTCACCAGGTAAAGGAATGCAATTTGTCTGCGAAAAGATTGGCGCTCGTGGTTGGTAAGGGAGTGGGGAGTTGGGAGTGAGGAGTGAGGAGTGAGGAGTGGGGAGTTGGGAGTTGGGAGTTAGCCAGTTTTTTCTCCGTCATCTTCCTCATCTCCCACCCTGCGGGTTTGCGCTAGCGTCTCCCAAAGAGAAGCTAAAGCTACATCTCCCTCATCCCTACTTTTTATGGACAAAACAACGTATCACGCGTATCTCGTCCTGTAACCGGGTTAGTGCCTTTAGCGACTTTGCACAATTTTTTTTGTTCATCTGGACGCAGTAGCACATCGGTGAAATCTGCTCCGTCAATGATTGCACCATCAAATTTGGTGTTAGCAGCAAACGCCCCCTCTAAAACTGCATTTGTTAAGTTTGTTTTAATCAGGCGAGCTGAGTCTAGTGTGGCATTTGTCAAATCAGCTCCTTCCAAATTCGCGGACTCCAGATTTGCTGCAAAGAAACTGACACCGCTTAAATTAGAATTACTGAAGTTGCTTTGACGAAGATTAGCTTTTGTGAAGCTGGAATCTGTTAAATCACGTCCGGAAAAATCAGCTTCCACCAAAATTTCTTTATTGTATTCCAGTGCCAAAGCTCCGGGAGCAAAACCGATGGTTGCTGTGAGGCCAACTATTCCCCAAACAAATAAGCTGAGTATGGTTGCCCAAATCAAATAATATCTTCTACGCTTCAATTGCAACTCATTATGGGATGAGCTTAATTGAGAAACTTTTATGCGATCGCTTAACCTAGAATTCATGGAATTCATGATGTTTTTAGTCAATGACTAACCTTCCTCCATCTCATTATCTTAAAACTGGTCAATAATTAGTAAAAGGTTCCTAATATCAATACTTTCAAACTACTATCTCTTAATTTCTACTAACTTTCTAGTATTTAACCCTTTTTAGTACATCTGAACTAGCATCTCAGGGTGATTAACTGTCTAGTAATTTTCTAATCTGATTTTGTAAATCAATTGACTGATATTCAACAGTGAGAGAGCAAATTCATCTCTATTCTACATATCTAAAGTTATTAGATAACTTGTAAACAAGTTTCACTAACAAGGGTAGACACGAATGTAATGTACCTTCCAGTCGCTCACTACCTGGCTTGAATTCGTTACATAATCAAAACAATGTGAGCGATCGCAATCTATCAACCTTTTTTATTCCTCTTGATTTAGTTACATATTCAAATTAAAGTAATGAAAGCTATACAGAATAAGGGTTATAACTAAATACCTGATTGAGGTTGTTGGATAAATTGGGGGAAGATGGGTTTATATGTCTGGTAGTAGTCGTTCTTTATCTAGCTGTAAGTAGTGCTTGATTATTATTTCAACACTGTTACCACAACTATCAGCTAATAATGCTAAGTCAGCACCATTATTAGCCATAATGGTAATAAAAGTATGCCTAGTAGCATAAGCTTTTAAATATTTAATTTCACCTTCCTTTGCTAATCTAGCTACAGCGCCAAGATATTTGTAATGTTTTCCATGATTAGTATATCCCCCACCTAACCATGCAGCTTTTAATATTGCTGTAGACATTTGTTTTCCTGTTGAAGTTTTAAATACTAAATCATCTGGATTACAATTATTATCCTTGAGGGAGTTTAATACCTTCTGAAGTCGTGTTAGTCCCTTCATTTTAAAAATTCTGGTAGTATCGGTTTTGGTTGATTGTGTTTCACGAATTTCAGACGCAAAGCTTTCGTCAAAGACTATCCATCCAGTCTCAAATTTAATATCCTTCCATTGCAAAGCGAACGCTTCACCATGTCTACACCCAGTAAGGAATAAGAATTCAATCAATGGGGCAATATGTTTTTCACTGTTTTTATCAGATTGATAAAATTTTTCAATTATCAAGTCTCTTTCTTCTATTGAATAAGCTTTGTAATCCTCTTCATCTTTCAATTGTCGTGATTTTTTTGGTACTTTGTAAGCGTCTTTAATTTCATCAAAATAATCTTCTATTATTAACCCTTTTTTTATCGCTCTTTTACTTAATGTACTTAAGACACATAATAAATTTCTGGTAGTAGTTCTGTTGGCTTTCTTTTTGTTCAATGCTTCAAAAATTTCATTTGCTAGGTTACTGTTTAAAGGTTTATCTAGAAATGGTTTTAATAAAGCCGTGTAAGTACGAATATACATTCCTTGGTAAGTAGTTTTTTTGACGCGACTACGCTTCCATTCCAGAAACTCTTCCCACAGTTCCCCTAACTTCGGCAATGGTTTTGCGGTCGGTAACTGGGTAACTGTAGCTAGCATCGGCTTTATATCCAGATACTTAGCAAGGGTAGGGTCAAACAGTCCCCCGTCTGGATGGTCAATATCAGCTTGTATCCGTCTGGCTATTCCTTCAGCCCATTGTTGATTCTCTGGTGTATCGTTTCTACTCAGTCCTTTATAGAATTGCTTTTTGTCGTAAAATTTACGACTTATACGTGTACTAAACTGCAAGCGTAGAGAACCCTTGTCTACACCTATGTTTACATCAGCTAATTTCTTGGAAGCCTTGCTATCACGTTGCTTTGAGTACATCTAGTAATTTTCTAGTAAATTGAGGCGATTAAAGTTGTTAAATAACTATATAATACTGGATTATATTATTATGAAATATTTTAAAAGAGGTCATTTTGGAGAAGACTTAGTAGCCCAATGGTTGCAATCTACAGGTTGGGTAATTCTACATCGTCGCTTTTCCTGCCGTTGGGGAGAAATTGATATTATCGCCGAATATTGCGAGGGAACTGGGAAGATGGGGACATGGGGACATGGGGAGATGAGGAGACAAGGAGACAAAGACAATAATTCCTCACTCCTAACTCCTAACTCTCCACTCCGTACTCCCCAGCCAATATTGTCATTTGTGGAAGTCAAAACCCGTAGTTTTGGCAGTTGGGATGCGGGAGGAAGAAGCGCAATTACCCCGCAAAAGCAAAGCAAAATTTCCCGCACAGCGGGAATGTTTTTAGCCCAATACCCTGAAAAAGCAGATTATTCCTGCCGATTTGATGTTGCCATTGTCTCTTGTCGCGAAATATCAAAAAACGTAACTGGGGTTACAGGTACTCAAGAAGCTCTCGCTACTTCGTCAGCAGCCGGATATGAGTATAGGCTGCAAGAATACATTCTTGCAGCTTTCGATTGTTTAATTGATAATGACAATGGTTAATCGGTAACGGATAAAATATTTTGATTACCAATGACCAATAATTTTGTACTATGGTGATAACCAAATCGGATCACGCCAAAGTTTCTGGACAGTAGCCTAAGCCCCGGACAAATTGTTGCCGGAAAGCCTCGATTTCATCTCTCTCTGGACTACCATGAGAGACGATCGCTACTTGATAGCGACGCATCACATCTACTGGACACTGTCCGGCTTCCAAACTCCAAAGTGCCATCTGTACCCTCATTGGCGGTTCGTAGCTAATTCCTAATTCATTTAGAAAAGCCCGAAAGTCACCATCTTCTTGAGGCGAGACTTGACTTTTGAGTTTGATCCTAACCACCCAGCCATCAATTTGATGAATTACAGTGACGAACGAAACAGGTGTTTGGGGTCTGGCGTGCAGGTATTGAACGACCCTCAGAGTTAGACTGGCATTAGCCAAATAATACAAGTATTCCATGTTTTGTTGATGCTTGGGATCAAAGCCAATCCTACATATCTATATTCCTAAATCTATGCTTGTTCCCGGTAGGGTAAAAGCCCCCGTTTTTGGATGGGGAGGTTTACCCAATTCTAATGTTGATTTTTGCGTGTTACCTAATAATATGTATCTTTTGGAGTAAAAATAAAAATCAGCAGTAATGTCATGGAGTATCTATAAGCGTAAGCTCTAATTCATTTTTTTAAAGCAGTATAAATACTAATATATGAAGCAAGAAATGTCACAAATTCATCTAAACAATAATTTTAGTTCACAAACAAAAGATTTGGAATTAGATTGTTCTGTAGCTGGATATGACTATGAACTACCTCCAGAATTAATTGCTCAAAACCCAGTATTTCCTAGAGATAGCTCGCAATTACTGGTGGTTGATTCTCCCAATACAGGCATGGAAACACCACCTCTAAACCACATTTTCCGCGATTTACCTGCACTGTTGCGGTGTGGTGATTTGTTGGTGATGAATAATACAAAAGTTATTCCAGCCCGACTTTATGGTCATAAATCCACTGGTGCCCAAATTGAAGTTTTGCTGTTGGAAGAAAGGCAAGATAACTGTTGGTTGGCTTTAGTTAAGCCAGGAAAACGCTTTAAGCAGGGAGCGAGGATTGTTTTTGATGTCAGGGGAGCGAGGGAAGAGGACGCGGGGACAGGGGGACAGGGAGACGCGGGGAATGGAAAACCCAGAACTGACCAGAGGGAAAATTCCTCTCCTGCATACCCTACTCTGAGTACCTCAGTTTCTTCTTTCTCCGTGTCAGAGCGTCTCTCCGTCCCCGTGTCCTCTCCTTATCTCACCGCTACTGTTTTAGAAACAGACGCCGCTACTGGGGGACGTTTGTTGCAATTTGATGTGCCAGAAGGAAAATCTTTGGTGCAACTGTTAGAGGTTTTTGGTGAAGTGCCGTTACCGCCGTATATTACTGCTTCGGCTGCTGGTGATGAACAGTATCAAACAGTTTATGCCCAAAAGCCAGGAGCGATCGCAGCTCCCACAGCAGGATTACACTTTACCCCAGAATTATTACAAAAGTTGCGCGATCGCCAAATTAATCAAGCTTTTGTTACGCTACATGTCGGCGTAGGCACATTTCGCCCTGTGGAAGTGGAGGACGTAACTACCCATCAAATGCATGAAGAATGGATTGAAGTTCCCGCCACTACAGTAGAGCAAATCCGTGCCACTAAAGCTGCTGGCGGTAGGATTATTGCTGTGGGGACAACGGTAGTACGCGCTTTAGAAGGGGCGGCTCAATCTGGAAATTTAGAACCATTTTGTGGTAAGACAAACTTGTTTATTTATCCTGGTTACCAATGGCGGGTAGTTGATGGTTTAATTACGAATTTTCACTTGCCACGTTCGAGTTTATTAATGTTGGTTAGTGCCCTCATTGGTAGACAAAGGTTATTGAATATATATAAACAAGCCATCGCTTCTCAATATCGTTTCTATTCCTTCGGTGATGCCATGCTGATTTTACCGGAAGCTGTAGGACATACAATTTGAATAAAGGCAACAGGCAACAGGAACTCTTTTTTATGGCGTTTTAGACTTCAGTCGATGCAAATGAATTTACAATCTACTGGTCTATCGCATTAATTTTACTGGGTTAATAAACGAACCGCAAAGGACGCAAAGAGCGCAAAGGAAGAAAAATTAAGAATGAGTTTACCCCTCGTAACTAATGCGATGAAACACTACTGGTCTGTCCCATTAATTTTGCACGGTAAACTCATTCTCTGCGTTCTCTGCGCCTCTGTGGTAGCCTGCGGCAAGCCGCTACGCGTCTACGTTCCTTAACCCACAAAGTACGCATTAGCGTAGCGTCTCGTAGAGAAGAAGGCAAAGTAAAATTGAGTCTTTTCACGCAATATTACAGATTTTTGCGAATATTTCGGCTCAATACCTAATTTTCCTCAAATTGAAAATCCAAAATCCAAAATCTAAAATTGCCTCAGTTGGGAATTAAAACTTGAGAATTTGGAATTTTTTTTGGCGTGGTGGGTACTCTGACTTATGAGGAGTTAAAAATAATTACAGGTCTGGTATTCATGTCTAAAAAATACCTATTTTCTCGGTGGTTACATTTATTTTTGCAAGTGACACTATTTGGTTGTTCTGCATTTTTGGTTTTGGTTGCACCCACAATTATTAATTCTCCATCAAGCAAGCTGCTAGCACAAAAGGCAATTTCTCAGGACTTAGAAGCAGCAAGCTTTTTCCAACAGGGAGTGATGCGTTATAACCGCAACGATTTACAGGGTGCAGAATACGCCTTTCGCCAAGCGTTGCAGAAAGACTTTAACCTGAGTGCAGCGCGAAACTATCTAGGTAATATATTCTTGCAGCAAAATCGATTCGATGAGGCTGTGCAAGAATATGCAGAGGCGATTAAAATCAATCCGAATTTTAGTGAAGCTTATTATAACTTGGGGTTAGTATTGCATCGACAAGGAGAAAAACAGGCAGCGATTACAGCTTATCGCCAAAGCTTAGTAATTAATCCGACAAACCCCACAACTTTATATAATTTGGGTTTGGTATTGTACGAACAAGGACAGTTACAAGAAGCGATCGCTACATATCAACAAGCAATTAATCTCGATAACAGCAACGCCAACGCTTATTTTAACTTAGCCATTGCCTTGCAGCAGCAGGGAAATATAGAGATGGCGATCGCTACCTATCGCCAAGCCTTAGAGCTAGACCCCAAAAATGCCACAGCCTACAACAATATGGCAAGTTTGCTAGCAATTCACGGTCAACCTGCTGAAGCGATTTCCGTTTATCGGCAAGCCATTCGCCAAAATCCCAAAAATGCCTCGGCTTACTATAACTTAGGAGTAACTTTATATAATCAGGGCGACATCAAAAAAGCCAACGGAGCCTTAAAACGCGCCCATAATGAATATCGTCAGCAAGGCAATATCGAACAAGCCGAGAAAATTGAACAACTAATGCAGCAAATTGCCCAAAAAAGAGAGCAACAGCAACCTCAAGCCAATCAAACTGCTACCCCCTCGCCAACACCCCCATCAGAGACGCAAAATCAACCAGAAACTCCCGCTAGCTCCAGTGATATACCTGTTTCCGCCGAATCACAGTCTGGTTCAACCAGTTTTGGACAGTGAAGAAGTGAGAGTGGGGGATGGGGAGATGGGG
>NZ_JACKZU010000420.1:0-6775 GCF_014222165.1 Nostoc sp. 2RC | reverse complement strand
TCTCCCCATCTCCCCATCTCCCCATTCCCTTCTACGGATTCTCGCGGATGAAAGCTTCTATTTCATCTAGTTCTTGCTGATTGAGGCGAAGTTCTCCAGCACCGATGATTCCTTCCACCTGCTGGGGATTACGTGCGCCAACGATCGCTCCTGTTAAGGCGGGATTGTTCAAAGTCCAGGCGATAGCTACTTCACCAGGGGAACGACCGTGTTTTTCACCGATGTGTCGCAATACTTCCACTAGTTTCAGATTGCGAGATAGACGTGGTTCTTGGAATTCAGTGTTATTTTTGCGCCAGTCGTCATCCGGGAAATTGGCAACCCGCTCCGGTGTAATCTTGCCTGTAAGCAAGCCAGATTGCATGGGTGAATAAACAATTACACCGATATTGTTTTCCTTGCAGAAAGGCAAAATCTCTTTTTCAACATCCCGCTTAACTAGTGAATAAGGCGGTTGCAATGAAGTAACTGGGGCTATTTTCTGGGCGCGTTGTAACTGTTGAACGTTGAAGTTGGAAACGCCTATGTAGCGAACCTTACCTTCATCCTTGAGCTTAGCTAAAGTTGTCCACCCTTCTTCAATTTCTGGATCTGGATTCGGCCAGTGGATTTGGTAAAGGTCAATGGTTTCAACATCCAGTCGCCGCAAACTAGCTTCAACTTCTCGCTGTATGGAATCCGCCTTGAGGCTGTTACTGATTTTGCCTTTTTCATCCCAGATCAACGAGCATTTAGTAAAAATGTAAGGGCGATGGGAACGACCTTTAAGTGCTTTTGCAACAATCTCTTCTGAATGTCCCAGACCATAGACAGCTGCGGTATCAATCCAATTCACACCGAGGTCGAGGGCGCGATTGATGGCTGCAATGGATTCTTCATCATCTTGCGCTCCCCAACCAAAAGTCCAGCCGCCGCCACCGATCGCCCAAGCACCAAAGCCAATCGGAGTAATCTGAAGCTCCGAATTCCCAAGCTGTTTGGTTTGCATATCTAATTCTCTCCAAGAATTTTTGAGTCAATTAGTAGTTTAGGCTGCCAATATTGTCTTTACTGCTATCTTAAGTATGAATAACTACCAGTCTTAAGTTATCCTACCCCTAAAAGTGTATGAGATTTTATCTTGACTGTTGACGGTTAACAGTCAACAGTCAACAATATTGTGTTGATAACATACTACATATACACTAGAGTGGCTCAAAAATATTAGCAGTTACCAGCTAAATACAGAGAATAATATGTCAGAAGATTTAAAAGGCAAAATTGCACTCATTACAGGTGCAAACAAAGGAATTGGCTATGAAATCGCACGTCAATTAGGTTCTAGGGGTGCTACCGTCCTTGTTGGTTCCAGAGACATCGGACGGGGTGAAGAAGCAGCAAACAAACTTCGTTTAAACGATATCAATGCCAAAGCAGTTCAACTGGATGTAGTAGACCAAAAAACAATCGACTCTACAGCTGAGCAAATCGAGAGCGAATTCGGAAAACTCGATATCTTGGTAAACAATGCCGGGATACTAAGTGATGGCGATCGCCTTCCACCCAGTCAAGTTGACATTCAAACACTGCGACACACTTATGAGACAAACGTCTTTGGAGTATTTGCAGTCACAAAAGCCCTATTGCCACTTTTGAAAAAGTCAACAGCAGGGCGAATAGTAAATATATCAAGTAGCTTAGGTTCTCTGACTTTAAACTCCGACCCAGATTTTGAGTTCGCTAATTTTAAGCTTATTGCCTATAATTCATCAAAAACAGCACTCAACGCCCTCACAGTTTTATTTGCTGCTGAATTGAAAGATACCCCAATCAAAGTCAACGCCGCCGATCCTGGTTACACAGCAACCGACATCAATCAAAATCAAGCTCATCGCACCGTCCAACAGGGAGCCATAGCAGCAGTCAAACTTGCTACCCTCCCTGAAGATGGTTCTACTGGAGGTTTTTTTGACGAAAATGGCCTAGTTCCCTGGTAACGGGCATTTGGCATTGGGCATAAGACCTCTTGCAAAAGTTACTTTTGCAAGAAGGGGGAAAGGGAAAAGGTTAAAGGGAAAAGGGTTTTTATTTGCCCTTTCCCCTTTACCCCTTACCCTTTTCCCCACTTCTCTTAGAAGTCTAATAAGGATTTGAATCAATCCGTCCCCTTTTAACACTCCTGAGATAGTATCCAGAAGTTGGTCTGTTTTTCAAGTTGAAGGTGTCGCCACGGGGAACTCTCCAAATTTTATAGTTGGAAAATGTCAAAGGCGATCGCGGTTCGCATACTTCCGGTGTATGGTCGCCTAGTACAAAGTACGCTGCACCTCTACCTATAACTTTCACCAAACCATATTTATCTACAACAACCGACGTACTTTCACTAACTGCAATACCCAAAACACTACTAGATACACCATCCTTAATTTGACGGGCAATAAAAGCCATAATTCGACCCATTCTTTCTCGTCTGTCGAAGTGTGTATCTACGATGCTTCCTTTCAAATAATTCCAGTTAAAAAAGTTGTAAGTAAAGGTAATGTCTCGATAAGGATCTTCTAGTGCATCTCTAGTTTCAATGCCTTTTTCAGAAGAAGCACAAGCATCGTAGACATACTCACCTTGAATCATTGCACCTGCACTAGTACCGCCAACACCACCTCCCTTCAGGTAAACTGACTTCACAGCAGCTTCCAACTTCGTGTCTTTCCAACTGCGAACGTATTGGCATTGGTCGCCGCCAGCAAAGAAAATTACATCGGCATTTCTGACTTTTTCTGCAATCTCAGCTTTGTTTGCTTCTTGGCGATTGCTAACAATCAGAGTTTCCACAGAGTTTACGCCTTTCATTGCAGAAATTAGCCGATTGTAATCGTGATTACCATAGGTGCGGATGACAACAACATTGACTTTGGTAGCAGAGTTATTACCTCCCCTAACTTCGTTAATCATCCACTGGATAGCATCGTCCACATCGGGGCCTCCTCCACCCAAACTCAAAACCGGGCCAGCCAAGGAAGGAGAACGCACGTTGACAGAGGGGGAAGGATGGACATCAATAATATCGCCTAAGAAATAGCGTTTCCAGTTTGCTATAAAACGGGTTATGAGTAAGATTCCCATTTTAAACAACTTGATTACTCTACTCTTCAAGCGCCTTGATACATTTGGGAATGCCTTTGTCATACTAAACTTCTAATGCAAACTCCAATTATTACTAAGCTGCTACGCATTTGAATTACTCATTTACTCGTGAATCTTGTCCTTAGTCATTAATCATTTGTTCTTTGTAAACATCCTCTTGCAAAAGTAACTTTTGCAAGAGGGGGTAAAGGGGAAAGGTTAAAGGAAAAAGGGTTTTTATTTGCCCTTTCCCCTTTACCCCTTACCCTTTTCCCCACTTCTCTTAGAAGTCTAATGACAAATGGCAAAGGACAGTTGAAAGTATTTGAGACGTGCATTAGCTTAACTTTCGCATCAGAAGATGTGAAATTCCAGCGTACAGGACTTGTACTGTTTTTTCACACAAAATAATGCAGATTAATTAATTTTTATCTGCTTTTTTTGTTACAAAATCTCCGATTATAGAAATCAAATTTGATTTGGAAAATTGCTCATAGAGACTCTTAACAGTAGACCTCTTGCTTGCATTGCTTTTTGCACTCTTGTGGTCAAAGGAAAAAGGTGAGCCAGCGCGGTATTGGGGTTTCCCCCATGAGCGACTGGCGAACCCCGAAGGGGTTAAAGGGGAAAGGGAAAATACCAAACATGCACCCCCTTTTCCCAAATTTTGCAAGAAGTATAGTGAACTCTTAACAGGTAACAAGGAATAAAAGTGTACATAGCTTTACAGAAATAAAATATGAGTCATATATTTGTGTATTTTGATTTTTGTGGAATGCAAACTAAAATACATTGGGTATTGGTTGTCATTTTCCAAATCCTTCCATAATTGCTGGGAATATTTACCCAATATTATGAATAACTGGGAACCCCAATTAAATTATTTTGTCCGTGTAGTTCTTCTTAATAATCGCCAGCAATTGGAAACCAGAAAGGTACACTGCCCGCCACTAACGTATGCAAGGCTAACGCTTTAGTCGGTGAATGAAGAATCCCCTGCCTTTAGCAATAGATGAGCGTTCGCCGAGCGTGTCGTCAGACAAGCGATATCTATTGAGGCAGGGGAGTGTCAATTATTGTTTACTATGCGTAGCCTTATCCTATTCCCAAACGCCCAGCCAAGCCAGGAGTCAGGGGTAAAAGAGTAGTAATCATCAAAAATAAAGCCAAAAGACCCAAAGCGGCTCTAGCGTCATCGGGTTCACTGATTTCATTCAAGCTGGGGCGTTCTAAATCTCGTTGCAAGAAGAAAATCACGAATGCCCAGTACATAGCTAGAACATTACCGAGAGATACTAGCACCAGTAAAATTAAGGTTGCGACAGTTGCTCTTTGTGCGGTTTTGCGTCCATAAATTGCCTGGACAATACGGCCGCCATCTAGTTGTCCTGCGGGCATTAAGTTCAAAGCGGTAATTACTAACCCCAACCAACCAATCACCACTAGGGGATGAACGCTGACTAAAGGTGACTGTAAGGCAGAACCAAGGACAACCCGCGCCAAGCTTCCCACTAAAATTGAACCTTGGAAAAACTGATTTGGCAGTTGAAATAAGCTACCAGGGTGAGAAAGCAGCAAGCCAATAATCAGCATTCCTAAAGCAACGATACCGCCTGCGGCTGGCCCTGCCAAGGCAATATCAAATAATACCTTGCGGTTGGGCAATAGGGACTCAAAGCGGGTAATTGCACCAAAGGAGCCAATTTGCACAGCAGGTAGAAAGAAGGGCCAGCTCAGGCGGATTTGGTGACGGCGAGCCAGCAACCAATGACCGATTTCATGAGCTACTAAAATCGCAAATATACCCGCACCTATGGGTAAAGCTTCTGTAAACCGTCCGGGACTGGTAAAGAAATCAAAATTTAACAGTAATCCCGCAGCTTCTAAATTTGTGGCGATGGTCGCTACCAACAGAATACCCGCAAAAACTTTTTGCGATAACTGCATTGGTCGGGGATCGTTGCGACTGGGCAAAACAATTACTACTGGTCTAGTGTCTGTATTTTCCACTAAAAATAAGCGATAGCGATCGCCTAGTCGTTCTCGCAAACTAGCGCTCAAACGGTTGTGAATTTCTTCTGGTTCTCCGCGCAAATTGCCTTTAAAAATCGCTCCGTCTTGGTAGGGGATGGTTTCTGTAGCGAAAAATGTATCGATACCAAAAATACCTTTAATTGCATTTAAGTCATCTTCTGGTATCGGTGGAATCTGGGGTTTAAGTTCTATAACTGTTGGTTGTGGGGAATTTTCTTCAGCCAAGGACTCAGCAGCTAGTCTTTGGGTTGCTCGTTGCTTGAGAATGGCATCTTGCCCAGCTTTGCGTAACTGGCTGCCCAAGTAGATGTACAATCCAGCAGAAGCCACCACTAAGAACAATATACCTGCTATGTTGATGTAAATGCCTGTGGCAAACAATCCAAAAAACAATAGCCACGGAGTCATCAACACCACCGACTGTAACCAGGCCAAGATTCCTAGCTTGCCAAAAGGTCTGGCGCGATAAAAGCCCCACCCCAAAATGCCTAAAGCTACTAGCAGAATTGCCGCCAAGATAGAAGTTTCTGATAAAGTAGACATTTCCAAACCTTTGCTATTGAGACTAAGCCAGAACAAATCCGGTATTGCAGACACACTTATTAATGTATAACGTCCTCTGTCCTCTGCCCAAATTATCTGACTTGAGCTTTTGCAATACAACCTGATGAGTGTTACGCTACATTATCCAGGTAAGTGTATCTTGATGTGTGAAAGGGGAAATTATGGCTCTGCAAGTATGTTCCGGGGCAAGCCTCAAGTGTAGCTTTGGTGCAGCACCAAGTTCTTTGGTAGTTTTGCCCATTAATCGGGTATTGACTGGTACACCAGATGCCAACATTTTGGATAATAAGCCAATGGTGAATATTATGCCTTTTGGCATGTGTTCGTCTTTAGCAAATCCAACAGTTGCATCCGCTACAGCAGCTGCTTCTGGGGTGTTGACGCCCATGCCTTGTATACCCGTCATCCCCGCACCCTGGGCACCCGGTTCACCTACCGTTTTGATTGCTAACAGTCCAGCACTGAATAATACATCTAAATTGATGTGTGCGTGGGCGGGTGTAATTGAGGTGGTATACGCTGGTCAATCAACAGTGTTTATTCCCTAAAAATAATTTTGCTGTTGCTGAATTTGAATATGAATTTTAAAAATTGATGTTGCTGATTTAAAGTAAAATGAGTCTCATGGATTTAAGACGCTTTAGACCGAAATAATTCTTGTTTAATTATATTACAAATCTCAATTCATAACTCTGAATTCAGCAACACCCAAAAATTAACTTTTTTTTAACTCTGACTCTGGAGCACTTTTACTCGAAGAAAATTCTTAAAGACTGACAAATCAAAAAATAATTAACTACTTCTTGTGGGGTCGCAGTCTCGCCTGCTCTATAGACTTGGTGGTTAATATGTCCACTCCACAAGAGTGGATAATTTATTTTTTGATAATTCCTTATAAAGTGATATCGGCGTTGCATAAATCATATTATTTTTACTTTACAAATAGCCTATTAGGCTATGAGATTTTGACTAAAAATCTTGATGTCAGGGATTTTATTATCAAAATAAAGGCTCAAATATTTGCTCTATCTACAGTTAAAAATTTTGTTCTTATTTTTATTTATCCAGAGTAAAT
>NZ_JACKZU010000418.1:0-3425 GCF_014222165.1 Nostoc sp. 2RC | reverse complement strand
AGAACTTTCTGGTGTTGGCCTAGAAGGAGAAGCGAGAGACCGTTTCAATGTCATTCAGATGGAATTAGCAGAATTTTCGACAAAATTCTCTAACCATGTACTGGATGCTACGAAAAGTTTTAGCTTAACCCTGACAACAAAAGCCGAAATTGACGGTTTACCTCCAAGCTTAGTAAGTTTAGCAGCCCAAGCTGCTCGTGAGGCTGGTGAAATTAACGCTACACCAGAAAATGGCCCTTGGCGTATTACTTTGGACTTCCCCAGCTACGGCCCTTTCATGCAGCACAGCACCCGCCGAGATTTACGCGAAAAGCTTTACAAAGCTTATGTCACCCGCGCTTCCAGTGGTGATTTAGATAATAACCCTTTAATAGAGCGGATTTTGGAGTTACGGCAAGAACTTGCAGATTTACTCGGTTTTGGAAGTTATGCCGAATTGAGTCTTGCAAGTAAAATGGCTCCCAATGTTCAAGCGGTGGAAGCATTATTAGAAGAACTACGTCAAGCTAGTTACGATGCTGCTGTCAAAGACTTAAAAGAACTCCAGGCTTTTGCTGCATCACATGGAAAAGAATATCAAGATTTACAGCACTGGGATATTACCTTTTGGGCAGAACGCCAACGAGAGACAAAGTTTGCCTTTACAGCTGAAGAATTACGTCCTTATTTTCCCCTTCCCCAAGTGCTGGATGGCTTGTTTGGACTTGTCAAACGTTTATTTGGCGTCACTGTCACCCCTGCCGACGGTCAAGCCCCAGTATGGCATGAAGATGTCCGTTATTTCCAAATTGCCGATGAAACTGGTTCTCCCATCGCTTACTTTTACTTAGACCCCTATAGCCGTCCCGCAGAAAAACGTGGTGGTGCTTGGATGGATGTGTGCATCAACCGTGCCAAAATCACAGAAAACGATGTAACCAGCATCCGCTTACCTGTAAGTTACTTGATATGTAACCAAACTCCGCCAGTTGATGGTAAACCTAGTTTAATGACCTTCTATGAAGTAGAGACTTTGTTTCATGAATTTGGTCATGGATTACACCACATGCTCACCAAGGTTGATTATGCAGGAGCCGCAGGCATCAACAATGTGGAATGGGATGCAGTGGAACTACCTAGCCAGTTTATGGAAAACTGGTGCTATGAGCGACTTACTTTATTCGGTATGGCGAAGCATTACGAAACAGGAGAAGCTCTACCAGAACATTATTATCAAAAACTGCTAGCGGCGCGTAATTATATGAGTGGTACTGCTATGCTACGGCAGCTTCACTTTAGCAGCGTTGATTTAGAACTACACCACCGCTATCGTTCTAATGGTGATGAAACACCCGCAGATGTACGCCATCGCATAGCTAAGACTACTACCGTTTTACCACCACTACCAGAGGATTCAATGCTGTGTGCATTTGGGCACATATTCGAGGGTGGTTACGCAGCAGGTTACTACAGTTACAAGTGGGCTGAAGTACTCAGTGCTGATGCTTTTGCCGCTTTTGAAGAAGCAGGGCTAGAAAATGAAGAAGCTATAAAAGCGACAGGACGCCGCTATCGAGATACCGTATTAGCACTTGGTGGTGGAAAACATCCTATGCAAGTGTTTAAAACTTTCCGCGGTCGCGAACCAAGTACCATCGCTCTCTTGAGGCACAATGGTTTAGTTAGTGCTAAATAAGGCTTGCTGAAAAAGTCTTTTCGTAAAGGCAGGGAATAGGGAACAGTTTTATCCCTATTTTCTCTACTTTATCGCAAGGTTTTTAAACCCAACAGAAAACTGTTGACCGTTGAACGCCACTTGCTCCATTTGGGGAAACCCCAAGACCGCAGTGGCTCCGGTTCACAGTAGACCTGCCTTGAAAATAGAAAGGGATGCATGTTAAAGGGGAAAGGGAAAAAACCAAACCTTTCCCCCTTTCCCCTTAACCTTTTCCCGCTTCTGCAAGAAGTCTAGTCAACAGTCAACAAACTGAAGCCGAATAATTTATTTTTTCGACTTCCCTTAATTATTCAGCTTAAAAGTTTTCGCGATCGCTCCTAGACTTTCTTCAAAAAGTGACTCACGACCCCAGCGTTGCACCTGTTGGCTCAGCAATGCTTCGGCCTTTTGTTCTGAAAGGGAACTGACTTGTTGAAACAGACCCGCCGCTTGGGCACCACCGTGTGTTTCCATCCGCATACAACCACCGGTTTCTGAGCAGATTACTGTACCACAATCTGCCTGGGTATTTGTGGAACTCAAGCGGATAGCAGTCAAATCACCAATAATGTCACCCACATCAGCAACTGGAACTCCAGCTAACTCGGCTTCTACTTGTCGCTGGTCTTTGGCAAGGAAACGAATACGAGTGATGTCGTAATCTCCGCTTTCGTTTTGATAGGAAACAGGCAGCCATTCTAGCCGACTTGCCAGCCAGCCCAAAAATAGTAGTGCTTGTGCGGGGTTGCCTTTTTCGTAATCAATTGTTACTCTATCAATTTCTTTGAGAGCAGCACGACGGTGGGGTGGGTCGTAAGCTTCAGCCGTTAATTCCTGCCATGCTGATAGGCGACGCCAGTTCAAGTCAGCTAAAGGAACGCCAGTTTCCACCAATTCTTGGAGGCGCAGTAAGTCACTTTCTGGCTCATTAAAGCGGCAAGAATCCACAATTACGTTATTGCAAACTGCTGCCAGCCGCTTGAATAAAGTGTTGTTTGGGTCTGGTGTTGCCTTCCACCAAAGGAATTTAGGCAAGCCACCAATCAACAATGCTGGAATCATCCCCCCTACGCGTTCCAAAGCAGCAGCAGTGCCACTCAGAGTGATGTATTCGCAGCAGATAAGTGTACTTGAGGATTGCTTTTGGATGGGGCAATAAGCAGAAACTTGAGCCTTGACCCCTTCATCTTCTCCAGTAATGGGGAATAAAGCAATAATCCGGCAGGGATTACGGAGAGCGATTTCATCAGCAATCCTGGGGCTTGGGGCATTTAAGTTATAGGAAGAATTATTATCTCCATTAGCGTCATTTCCCTGACGTTTGGTGAATTCTTCTCGCAATATAGCCAAGGTTTCAGGTGTTGCGGTTCCAGTTTCTGGCAGTGAATATTTTATTTGTACTTGTCGCAGGGCAGCTTCCATCTGAGGCCCTAAAATTCCATCCAGTGGCCCGTTATAAAAACCCAAGGTAGCTAAAAGATACTGAGTTTCTTCTGGTTCGTAAACCACTAAAGTAAATGTTGTAGCACGAGTAGCAGCAGGAAGTCCGCCATCTTCGCCAGTAATGCCGTAACTTTGCCAGATTTGATTTAGTTCCGCTTCTATTTCTGTGAGTGAAATATCCTTCGGAGCTTGGAGTGAAAAAATAGTAGGAGCTTGGGGAGCCATAGTCAATTTTGGATTTTGGATAAGTTAGGGATTAGGGATTAGGGGTTAGGGGTTAGGGGTT
>NZ_JACKZU010000417.1:0-6810 GCF_014222165.1 Nostoc sp. 2RC | reverse complement strand
CCTTTCCCTTTCCCCATCCCCCCATCCCCTCTTTGCCTCTTTTTAACTAGTAACTTAGGATTATTCTTAAGCAATTGGTGTTGGCAGAAAAAGTGGAGAAAGATATGGAGTACAATTTTCAAGCATTGGCTGAAGTTTACAAAAACGCGCTTCTGAATGATGTACTGCCATTTTGGGAAAAATATTCCCTTGATTTGGAGCAAGGCGGCTATTTTACTTGCCTCGATCGCCAGGGTAAGGTTTATGATACAGACAAATTTATCTGGTTGCAAAATCGCCAAGTGTGGACTTTTTCCATGCTTTATAACCAGTTAGAAAAACGGGAAAATTGGCTGAAAATTGCTAATAATGGCGCTAATTTCCTCGCTAAACACGGTAGAGATAGTGATGGTAATTGGTACTTTGCTCTGACTCGTGAAGGCAAACCACTGGTTGAGCCTTACAATATTTTTTCTGATTGCTTTGCAGCGATGGCGTTTAGTCAATATGCACTTGCATCCGGTGAAGACTGGGCTACAGATGTGGCGAAGCAAGCTTACAATAACGTTTTACGCCGCAAAGATAACCCCAAGGGCAAATATAACAAAACCTATCCAGGTACACGCCCGATGAAATCATTGGCTGTACCGATGATTTTAGCTAACCTCACTTTAGAAATGGAATGGTTGTTGCCCAACGAAACTTTAGAAAATGTCCTTGCTGAAACAGTCCGCGAAGTGATGACGGATTTTCTCGACTCAGAACGGGGACTAATGTATGAAAATGTCGCCCCTGACGGTTCCCACATCGATTGTTTTGAAGGACGGTTGATTAACCCAGGTCACGGTATTGAAGCCATGTGGTTTATCATGGACATCGCTCGGCGCAAAAACGATACTAAAACTATTAACCAAGCCGTCGATGTGGTGCTAAATATCCTAAATTTTGCTTGGGATAGCGAGTATGGCGGCTTATATTACTTTATGGATGCACTCGGTCATCCTCCACAACAACTGGAATGGGATCAAAAGTTGTGGTGGGTTCACCTAGAATCTTTGGTTGCATTAGCAATGGGTTATCGCCTAACTCAGCGTCAGTCCTGCTGGGAATGGTATCAAAAGATGCATGATTATGCCTGGTCACACTTCGCCGATTCTGAGTTTGGCGAGTGGTTTGGCTATCTGAATCGGCGGGGAGAAGTATTGTTGAACCTCAAAGGCGGGAAATGGAAAGGATGTTTCCACGTACCACGGGCGTTGTATCTTTGCTGGCGGGAGTTTGAAGCATTGCGATCGCTGCGGTAGTAAACAACGCACTCCGTCTTGGGAATCTCCATTTCCTAATCTGGTGAGGTACAAATCTCTGCGTACCTCTGCGCTTTACTTTGTGCGACGGCAGTCGCTACAAGTCGGGAAACCCGCCCAACGCGCTGCCTCCCCTCTGCGTTTCAAAATATTATCCATACCTCATTTAACTAGGAATCGCTACATTTTTGCTACTATTAATTACTCACAAACTAAATTCGGCCGCATTATCTTCATCCACATCTGCATCTTTCCCCACAGCAGTCGGCTTGAATTTCGCGTCGTGAATTAATTGTTTAAATGAAATTCCTGGATTTTGGAAAAGAATATTCAGCACACTCATAAAATCTCGCACAATTTCCCCTGGCGTTAATAATGCTTCTGCACCCAAGCGATTAACAATTTCTTGAACAAACTCTTTTAACTCACGATTTGTCAAAGTCTGTTGATAGCCGAAATTGAGCGCATGAATTTCCGCTAAACGTTGCAAAAGCGTTAAAATTTCTGCTTCGCTTAATGGGTTTAGGCGAATCACTGGGCCTAAAAGTTCCTGCACATTAGCTTGTGCGACAAAGCGACTTTCCTTTGTGCGTCTTCGCCAAGCTTGGTCTGCAAAAAGTCCTCTATTTGGATCTTCTAAAAATTTGGTTGTTCCACCAATCAAAATACCAAGATGTTCTGCCTTACATTGCATGGTATCGTTAAACATTGCTAAAAGTCGGTTATAATTTTTTTCCCGCGTGACTGTGGTAGATATTTGATATAAATGTACAGCTTCGTCAACTAGAATTAATAGTCCTTTATAACCAATTTCGGCGATAAATTTTGCAAACAATTTGATGTAGTCATACCAACTATCATCATCAATAATCACCCGGACTCCTAAAGCTGCTTTGGCTTCAATTTTAGTGGTAAATTCTCCGCGCAACCAGCGCATTGCAGCATTTTTTAAATTATCATCATCCAATCGATAACCGCGCCAATAAGCGATAATAACATTCCCAAAATCAAAACCGTGAACCAAATCTTCAATATATTGAACTACTTCCCTAATTTTTAATTCAACTTGGTCATCAAAACCATCATCATTAGGACGCAGTTCGGTTTCTTTAACCACTTCTTGTTGAATTTTATTAATCCATCCTTCTAAAATTGAAACTAAAGCGCCACCATCAGGACGAGTTTTTGTTGCTAGATGGCTCATTAATTCTCTATAGGTTGCTAAACCTTCGTTGTTACTTCCTGCTAAGCGACGTTCAGGTGATAAATCAGCATCAGCTACTACAAACCCTTGCTCCATTGCTCGGTTACGAATTAGTTGTAGTAAAAAGCTTTTCCCAGAACCGTAATTACCAATTATAAATCGAAATGCGGCTACACCTTCTGCAATATCATTGAGGTTTTGTAATAGGCTTTGGAGTTCTTTTTCTCGACCTACTGCTATGTGTTCAACTCCCACTCTTGGTACTACTCCCGCACCAAGGGAATTAATCAAAGCAGTGGATATTTTTTTCGAGATTTTGAGCTTTGCCATGTATTACACTTCACTTTATTCTAAACGCAGAAGCACGCAGCAATAAGATAAGGTATATTTTCACCTTATTAATAATTTTACAACGTCAGAAGTCAGGAGTCAGAATTCAGAATTCAGGAGTCAGAAGTCAGGAGTCAGGAGTCAGAATTCAGGAGTCAGGAGTCAGAATTCAGGAGTCAGGAGTCAGAATTCAGAAGGCTTTAGTACTCAAGCTTAATAAATTTAAATAATCAGGCGTGCTATGAGTTATTGAGTTTTTGTCAGATTCAGAATCCAGTATTTTTGGAAAATCAAGGTTGTTATAGCTTCTGAATTTTATTCAATTTATTAAACTTGGTCTGTAAGCCTTCTGAATTCTGAATTCTGGATTCTGGATTCTGAATTCTTACAAAGGTTGTTATAGCTTCTGAATTTTATTCAATTTATTAAACTTGGTCTGTAAGCCTTCTGAATTCTGAATTCTGGATTCTGGATTCTGAATTCTTACAAAGGTTGTTATAGCTTCTGAATTTTATTCAATTTATTAAACTTGGTCTGTAAGCCTTCTGAATTCTGAATTCTGGATTCTGGATTCTGAATTCTTACATTTGAGCATGTCTAGTCATTAGTTCGTCATATATGGCAATCATTTTTTTGACACGGGCTTTATGTTCCTGATAAACTTCTGGAACTTCTGATTCTGGGTCAATTATTAATTCACCAATAGTATCATTTGCTCGTTCGTTGATGGAATCTATTAATAAATTCGGCATGGTAATATTTGCTTCGGCAATTTTTTTAAGAGTAGCTTGGATATTATCTCCTTCGACTATAGCTTTTAATACTTGTAATTCATATCCTGGTAAGTTTTCCAAAAAAGTAGTCCATTCTTCTGGTATGTCTTCTGAGGTATTAATTTCTAGAGAATCTGTGGTTGCAGGAGATTGAATTATTTCAGTGAAAGGAAACAATTCTATATCATCTTCTTTGGTGTCTTCAGCAAAAGGTTCTGGGTTGAAGGTTTCAGCTTGTTGCAGTAATTCCCAAACTTGATTTTGCAACAAGTCTCGTTCTTCTTGTAATAATGAAATTTGCCCTTTTAATTGTTCTAACTCTTCTTTTTGCTTTGAGATTTGAGTTTGTGACGAATTTAAAATACCTTGGATATTTTTTCTTTCGCTTGTTTTTGCTACCAGTAATTCGTTTTCTTTATTGACTTTTATTTCTAGTTCTTGACTTTCTATTCGCAATTCGTATAATTTTTCTTCTAATTGCGGCTTGAGTCTGCCTAAAAGCGTTAAGTTACTTTCAATTTCTTCTTTTTGTTGCTGGAGTTCGGAAATTTGGTTTTGCAGTTGAGTAATTTCCGCACGAGATACATGACAATTAGACTCTAAACGACGCTTTTCTCCTGTGAGGTTAGTAAAAGCTTCGCTCAATTCTGTATGATTTGTTTGTAAGTTACTCAGTTCAATCTGGAGATTATTGATTTCAGTTTCTAACTGCTTTTTTTGACCAGCTAATGTTCTGACATCTCGATTCAGGCTATCTCTTTGGCTGCGGTTTTCAATTACTTGATTTTGGAGTTGTTGTGAATCTGTATATAATAATCTATGATGTTCTTCAATTTGATTGATTTCTTTAACAATACGGGCTTTTAATCCCTCCATTTCTTTAATTCGCTTGCGGAGAGAACCCAAGAGAAACATTTCATAATTTCTGCGTCGTTTATCTACGAATAATGCTGCTCCATAGATAATAAACGCAGTAATTATACCTGTGAGAAAGGCTTTATTAAAATCCCAGTTGGGAACAAGGCTAAGTCCAAAACTCACACTGAAGGCAACTATGCCTAAAATAAATCGATTACTGATGGTTACTGATTGCATATTGCTGGTTGTTAGCGTAGTTGAGCGATCGGAATAACCAGTTTTCATAAGAATTTGTAATTTGTAATTTAAATATATATAGCAGTCCGATTTGATTTGTGAACTTTATGTATGTGGGTAGGGAATAGGGAATAGGGAATAGGGTTATAGAAGGTTAAAGGGGAAAGGGAAAATACCAAACATGCACCCCCTTTTCCCCTTCCCCTTTTCCCGACTTCTGCAAGAAGTCTATTGTTTTTGGTATCATAATTATTTTACAATTTATAACCATAGTTATTCATCTATAACATTGTGATGTAGAAAACAAAAAATTCTCATTACTTAGGAATTAATTAGCATTTTCAGTGGTAGATGTATTTTCATTTGCTCCATGAAATAATTTTAAATCTGCTTTTAAAAAATCAATGAACTGGCGTGCTGTGCGTCCGGAACGACCATTGTGGCGAGTCGCCCACTGTAGTGCTTGATATTCTAAATCTTCTTGGGTAATATTGATTTCAGCTTGTGCTGCTAGATGACGAATAATGTTTAAATAAGTTTTCTGGTTGGCTGGCTCAAAGGTTAAGGTTAAACCAAAGCGATCGCTAAAGGAAAGTTTCTCCTGCATCGTATCCCAAGCATGGATTTCATCGTTATCTTTAGGCGCTGGTCTATCCACAAAAAACTCCCGAATCAAATGACGACGATTAGAAGTAGCATATACAACCACATTTTGCGGTCTGGCGGTTAAATTACCTTCTAAAACTACCTTCAGTGCTTTAAAAGCATCATCATCTTCTTCAAATGAAAGGTCATCTACAAAAACGATAAATTTTTGTGGCACTCCCCGTAAATGTTCTACAATTTCTGGTAAATCTTTTAAATCAGATTTGGCGACTTCCAATAAACAAAGAGGATAATCGCTATATTCATGCAATAAAGATTTCACCAAGGAAGATTTTCCCGAACCACGGCTACCGTAAAGTAATACATGCAGTGCTAACTCTCCTGATAATAAAAACTCGGTATTTTTCAGCAAAGCATCTCTTTGAGACTCATAACCCACAAGGGTGCTAAGCTTAATTGGGTCTGGATATGGGATACCAATAAACTCTCCAGCTTGCCAGCGAAAAGCACGGTATTGAGCAAATAAACCAGAACCATATTGCCGATAATAAGCTGCTAACTCCTCTACAGCATCACCCCAATTATCTAACTCTTGTAGATATGCAGCAAATTTGCTCTCTCTTCCCAGCTTTTTTGGTTCCTCGTACCACACCACCGGCGAAATTGGTAGATGAGCAACATTTTGCACCCACTCACTCAAATAAGCGCTGCTACATTCATAAAGACTTTGTAATACTTGTAAATCATGCCCAACTGCTGCTAACAAAGCTGGGGATAAATCTTTAAATTTCTGTTGTTGAGCCAGTTTTGTAAAAGGGTTATCACAAAAAAGAATCTGAGTGATTATATAATCTTCCCAATTTTGATTGCTTGCAGCCAAAGCATGGAAATAATAGCCGTAGGCTTGCAGACAACCGCGTGCATCCGCATCAGTGTAACGTATAGCTTGCAACAGTTCAAGAAATGCTATCCCCACTTCGCCTTGGAGAACAGATTGGTAAAGTAAAAGTGACGCGGCTTGGCGCTGGAGATATTGAATTTTTGTATTGGAGGAATTATTGGCCATTGGCATTGCTTGATTATTCATCAATCAACTGGGTGATATAGCTAAACAGCTATGGTAAATTGTCTGCTGACCCTGGCAGCAAAAACAAAATCTACATAGGTTTTAACAATGAATTTAAGTATAATCGCTGCTTTTGCTTACGGCATATTGGCGATCGCTGGTGGCATTATTGGCTATATTCAAGCTAGAAGCAAGGTTTCTCTTGTAAGTGGTAGCATTAGCGGTTTATTACTAATTATTGCCGCTTACCTCCAACTCCAAGGACAAGCCCAGGGTTTAATTTTAGCCGTCTTGGTGACTGCTGTTTTAGTAGTGTTCTTTGCATTTAGACTCGCTAAAACACGCAAATTTATGCCTGCGGGATTGATGACTATTTTAGGTATGCTAGCGCTGGCGGTGATGATGAATGAAATTGTCACCATTAGGTAGGGTTATGGGGATGGGGGGATGGGG
>NZ_JACKZU010000416.1:0-6814 GCF_014222165.1 Nostoc sp. 2RC | reverse complement strand
GGGAAAAGGTTAAAGGTTAAAGGGAAAAGGAATAAATTTAATCTTTCCCCTTTTCCCCTTACCCCTTTCCCTTTCCCCATGCCCCATATCCCTCCTTTCGCAGTACGATATAAACGCAAAGATATCCCTCCACAGATGGATGTGCAATGATGCCTGTACGTCAGACTTTATCAAAACCTGATATCCACCTTTCTTATTTAGAGTGGAACCAGGGTCAAGAACCTTTACTGTTGTTACATGGTTTAGGTGACCATGCTCTTGTGTGGTGTAATTTGGCAGATTACTTGGCGGCAGATTACCACATAGTCGCACCAGATATGCGTGGACATGGCGAAAGTAGTAAACCAGATAAAGATTATAGCTTTGAGAGTGCGATCGCAGATCTAGAAGCACTCATGGACAGTCTCGGATGGACTTGTGCCCACATTGTTAGTCACTCTTGGACAGGCAAATTAGCCGCTATTTGGGCAAGACAAAACCCAAAGCGTCTACGAACCATGATTTTAATCGATCCAATTTTTATTTGGAAAATGCCCAGCTTCTTCAGGCTCACTTTTCCAATGTTGTATCGCTTCTTGCCTTTTCTTAAAAGTATGGGCCCCTTCACCACTCAGGAAGCAGCCGAACAGCAAGCAAGGCAATTAAAGCAATATCAAGGATGGAGTCCTCTACAACAGCAAGTCTTCCAAGCCGGAATTGAACAAAAGCCCGATGGTAGTTGGGGAAGCAAATTTACTGTGAACGCCCGCGATGAAATTTTTGAAGCAGTAATGCAAGTGCCCGGTTTTACCATTCCCCTTGATATCCCTGCCCTCTTCATCCAGCCAAAACAAGGGCTAAACCGCCAAAATTGGCAAATCCAACCTTACAAAACCTATCTGAAAAACTTACGTATTTCCCAAGTTCCCGGCAATCATTGGCCATTTTTGACACAACCAGAGCCATTTAACCAAACCATAGCAGCATTCTTAGCAGAACACAAATCGAAAATCTCATGATTATTTAAACGGGATTATCCCGCAAGAACAGAAGAATTAAGATGAGCGATGTCTATGGGCATTGGCCAAACAGGGCATGGGGAAAGGGGTAAGGGGAAAAGGAGAAAGATTAAATTTATTCCTTTTCCCTTTAACCTTTAACCTTTTCCCCTACCTCCCTTGTCTCTCCCATCTCCCCGCGTCTCCCCTACTCCCCACTCATGAGCCTTTGTATCAATCCCGTTTGTCCCAAACCAAATCACCCAAATAATCATCAAAACCGTTTTTGTCAAAGTTGTGGTTCTCATCTGGAATTGCTAGGGCGTTATCGGGTGGAGTCTCTGTTGAGTGACAAAACAGGTTTTAGTAAAGTTTATGAGGTATACGAAAAAAATACTCCCAAAATTCTCAAAATACTCAGAGAAGATTTATCAAGTAATCCCCAAGCTGTAGAATTATTTCAGCATGAGTTTACTGTGCTTTTAAAACTCAACCATCCTGGCATTCCTCAGGAAGATAGTTATTTTCAATATCAAACTCGCAATGGTTTAGTTTTGCATTGCATTGCAATGGAAAAAATCGACGGGTTAAACTTAGAGGAATGGTTTCATCAGCACAATAAACCTATTTCTCAAGAAAAAGCGATCGCCTACTTAAAACAGTTAATAGAAATTTTAGATTTGGTGCATAGCAAAGAATATCTACATCGAGATATTAAGCCATCCAACATCATGATTAAACCCGATGGGCAATTAGTAATCATCGATTTTGGTACTGCTAATGAAATCGCTAAAAATTCGCTAGATGAAAGTCCTAAAATGACGGCACTGATGTCTTCTGGTTACAGCGCCCCAGAGCAAATGAATGGTGAAGCTGTACCACAATCAGATTTCTTTGCTTTGGGACGTACCTTTGTGTTTTTGCTGACAGGAAAACACCCCTTAGATATGTATGATGTGCAGCACAATGTGTTGCATTGGAAAAATTCTACTCTTGATATCTCACCCTTAATATTAGATTTAATTGATTGGCTCATAGCACCAGATATAGAAAAACGCCCCGCAAATGCCCAGGAAATTTGGCAGCGTTTAGCAGAAATTGAAACTAAATTAACAACAAATCATGTCTCCCACATCGATGTTGTGAAAAATTTGGAACCAGAGCGATCGCTAGCAATTACTCCCAATTTTTCCCATGCAAATAACTATTTAGAAAAATTACCTTTACTGGGTATTTTTGCATCACTATTAATAGTTTTAGGATTACTTAGTGCAGTAGTTATCGCGACGCAGACATCAACAAATTCTTCGCCCCAAAATTACGGACAACTTCCAGAAAAAAAAGGTAATATTGATTATTATCCTTATCGTGAAGGTAGAGATAATCAAGGTAGAATTGCCAAATTTAATATAGCTGTTTTATCACTACAATATAAATGGGTTGTCGGTAGCAATTTTCAAATTCAATATAACGACCAAATTATTAGCCTCAACCTTTTAAAATTAAATTTAGAAGAACAAGGTATACAGAATATTATGGAAGAACCTAGTGAAATTATTTCTGTAGGTACAACTTCTTGCAAGGGCAATATAGAATCTCAAGAACGTCTAGCTTTAGAACGCTCCTTACAAATACAACTTTTAGTAAAAAAAATATTTATTAATCAACCCAACATCAAAGGCTATCGCTTATTAAATTTGGGTCAATTTCAACGAACTGATTGTCCAGAAAATCAGGATTTAACTACATATCAAAGAAGTATTATAGTTATTGGTGTTAAAAAACAATCAAGCAGCGTAAATCTAGATGAAGCTTTACGCGACAGGCTAGAAAAAAAGCCTTTTGCTGATTTTAAATTACAAGATTATTCCTTGGGAACGGCTGATAAATTTAAAACCACACCAAATAATTTATAATAAGATAGATTACTTAAGCTCCCATCCCCGAATACCGCTTCAAACCCGCACGCCACAACAAGCGATTCCCACCCAAAAATATTAATATCCAACCCACCATTGAGAAAAATCCTTGCCATAGATTTGTAGGTAGTCCCACCAAAATACTTGCAGGAAAATCAACCAAATATGGAAAAGGTGTAAACATTACTATTTGTCGCACGGGTTCTGGAAAAACTTCTAAAGGTGCAATCAAACCAGATAAAAATAGATAAAACAACAACCAAAAATTTTCTAAAGCACTGGCGCGTTCTGTCCAAAAAGCCAACATAGCAAAAGTGTACTGAATTATAAAACGCAGACTAAAAGCCAGTATCACTGCTAATATAAATAACAGCAATTGGCCCAAACTTGGTAACCAAAAAGCTTGGGGATAAAGAATAAAAAACAATCCCATTAATAAAAAAGCAAAACTCAAACGAGCGAATCTTTCAGAAATATGCCCCGCAAGATGATGCCATACTGGATCTATTGGTTGTAGCAATCTAGGAGAAAGTTTGCCTTCTACTACCTCTCTTTCAAAGTCCCAAATTACCCAAGCTACAGTAAATTGTCTAACAAGAAAAACTGTAATAAAGTAACGGGCAAAATCTACAGGTGATAGACCAAACTGCCCACTCTGGGCTGCTTGTATCCAAATACCCATCAGGATGATTGGCAAAGTTCCAGCCAAAACCCATAAAAAGAGTTCTGCTCGATACTCAACCATATAGGCATAGTATACCCAGAGAAAAGTTAAGGCTTTTCTAATTATTTGCTTCATCTATTTATTTCCCAAAAAAATTATTCCACACTCAACACTCAACAATCACTCCACAACCCCCGCCTGAAAAACTTGCCCAATTACCTGTTCTATAGACGGTTCAGTAACTGTTAAATCAATTACCTCTAAATCTGCCAAAATCTGAGATACAGTACGAGTGAGCGCCTCTCGTGGTACCAGATAACGCACTGTTCGCCCTTCTAAAAGCTCCACATCACCATAGGTCATGAGTTTTTGTATTGTTACGGGTTGGGCTAACTCAATATCCACTTCTCGATAAGGAGCAAAACGTTCCAACAGTCCATCTAAGCTACCGTCATACATTAAGCTTCCTTCATGAATTAATAGCACCCGTTGACACAAAGCTGTGATGTCAGCCATGTAATGACTCGTTAATAGCACTGTGGCTTGATAAATTTGATTGTACTCACGTAAGAAGTCCCGCACGGCTGCTTGAGCATTGACATCTAATCCCAAAGTTGGTTCATCTAAAAACAATACCTGGGGACGGTGCAAAAGTGCTGCTAATAATTCTGCCTTCATCCGTTCCCCTAAAGATAATTTACGCACTGGTTGGGTGAGTTTACCTTCCAGGGAAAGCATTTCTGTTAATTCTCCTACCCGCCGCTGGAACTCTTTATCGGAGATGTTATACACAGCAGCATTAATTTTCAAAGAATCTAACGCCGGTAAATCCCAAATTAGCTGTTGCTTTTGTCCCATCACCAAAGTAATTTTTTGCAAAAATGCTTCTTGGCGACGAAAAGGGACTTGTCCGCCTACTCTGACTGTACCGCTCGAAGGATAAATCAGCCCCGTGAGCATTTTCAGTGTGGTGGTTTTACCCGCACCATTTGGCCCCAAAAATCCCACTACTTCACCAGGAGCAATTTCAAAGGAAACATCCCGGACTGCTTGAATTGTGCGGTAGGTGCGGCGGAAAAAGTGGGTGATTGTGCCTTTAATACCGGGATTTTTGACCGCCACAGGATAAGATTTACTTAGTTTTTCAGCAATGATAATTGACATATTTTTATCTTAGAACCACAGAAAAACAATTCAAAAGTCAAAATCAAAAAAGACTTTTGTAGTCAAGTTTTGATAACAAATTGCCATAGAAATTATTGTTTGAAATTATGGAACTTTGTAGTCAAGGCTTGTAATCCAAAATCTAAAATCCTAAATCGCTATTAGGGTTTTTATTGTTAGCAATTTAAATACACAGAATTTACACTAAATTAAATAACTCCCAAAAATAAACAACAGCACATAGTGATTGACAGTTCACAGTCAACGGTCAACAGTCTTTTCTGGAATATTTTTCCTTGTAAGTTCCTTTTGAGTGTTTGTCTGTGGTTTTAAATAATCCAATGCGGATTTAATAATCATTAATTCCCAATATGGGAATGATTCAGTTCTAAAGCATAAATTTTACCGCAAACGTCCCGATCGCAGTGTACTAATAATTAGCCACAAACCTAATAAGCTAGCGGCTGCAAACAAAACGCTACTTAAAAAAGATAGCTGCGCTGTCTGCGCTCTAGTAGTAATAATTGCTGCTCCCATAATCAGCGAACCCACCAAAATGCTAAAAGACAAGCGGTTAGCAGCATCGTCCATAGTCCGCCGCACACCATCTAAACCCCGCAGTGATAAGTTCCACTGTAGGCTTTCGGAGGTAACTCGGTCTAATAACAGTTCAATTTGTCGGGGAGATTGCAGGGACAGACTTTTAAGGTCTAAGGCTGTTCTTAAGAGCGATCGCACTGGATTATCCCCTAATAATTGCCGACGAAACAAGTCTGTAATTAATGGCTGAATTTCATCGATGAGATTTACCTCTGGGTTAAAAGTACGCGCCACTCCTTCTAAGTTTGCCAGAGTTTTGGCATATAAACCCATGTTACTTGGTAAACGAATTTTATTGTTGCGAGCAACTTGCAAAATTTCGTAAATAATTTGACTGAAATTAATTTGACTCAAGCTGACATTGTAATACTTTCGCAGCATCCTGTCATAATCATTTTCTAACCGCGATAATATTACTGGCTGAGTTGAATCTGCTAACTGCAAAGTCAACTGAGCGCATCTTTGAGCGTCTAAATCTACGATCGCCAACAACATTTCTGTTAATATCTGCTGTGTGCGGGGATCGAGTCGTCCCACCATGCCACAGTCTAAAAGTGCAACCCGGCCATCTTTGAGATAAAATAAATTTCCTGGGTGTGGATCGGCATGAAAAAACCCATCTATATATAGTTGTTGAAAAAATACCCGAAATAATAAAGTAGTTATTTCTTTACGCTCTACAGCAGGGTCTTTGTCATTGTTATTGCTGTTTAAATCTGCCGACAGAAACGGTACTCCATCCAACCATTCCATCACCAGTAATTTTTCTGTGGTCAAATCCCAATAAATTTTGGCGACTACTATTTGCTTGGGATCGAACCAGCGACTTTTGGATAAATTACGCCGCAGTTGGTCTGTAAAACTTGCTTCCCTTGTGAAATCTAACTCAGCTTCTAGAGCTTTGGTAAATTCCTCAGCGATGGATTTGATTTCATAGGTTTGTCCAAAATCAGTACGCGCTACTAAATCGGCAATACCTTGAATTAAAGCAATATCTTGGGCGATAGTAACATCAATTCCCGGACGCTGGACTTTAAGAGCGACTTCTCGACCATCTATTAATGTAGCTCTATGGGTTTGGGCAATCGAACCGGCTGCTACTGGAACGGGATTAATTGTACTGAAAGTTTCCGCCAGTGGTCGTTTTAGCTCCTTACGGATGATGATTTCCACCTCTGACCAGGGAACTGGCGGTACTTCATCTTGGAGGGTTGATAGTTCTTCTATGTAAGAGCCACTCAGTAAATCTGGACGAGTGGAGAGTAGCTGACCGAGTTTCACATAAACTGGCCCTAAATCTACCAGAATATTTTTTAAAACCGCAGGTGTCGGTAGCTGGGGTTCATCTGCTTTACCACCAGTTAGCAACCTCCGCATATAGTCCCAGCCATTGCGAAGGAAGACTTCAATAATTTCTCGTTGACGGGGAACGGTTTGAGTTAGGAACATTTTGGGATGTGGGGAGTAGGGAAAGGGGAAAGGGGAAAGGG
>NZ_JACKZU010000415.1:0-6836 GCF_014222165.1 Nostoc sp. 2RC | reverse complement strand
GAGGGGCAGGGGGCAGGGGAGAATATAATTCCCCAGTCACCAGTCAACAGTCAACACTGTAATGACCAATGACCAATGACTAATGACCAATGACTAAAAAACAAAAATTTCCTTACTTACTCGGTTCTAAGTGGACAGCACAGAAAAAAGTTGATGGATGGAGACACTTCCAAGTTGTCAACCGTAAAAATCAGGGTAAGTGGGTATACGCTGAAATGGTGGCTGCTTGCGATCCTAAAGTTCGTTTCTGGATAAACGCCAAATTGTTACAAGATAACTCTCAGTGGCAAGCTGGTTGGCAAACATTACAGCAAATTGACGAACTACAGCAATCCTAAATCATTAGACTTCTACAAGAAGTCTAATGACTAATGATTAGTGACAAAAAAGGCAGGTATAGAACCCGCCCCAAAACTAATATTAATTGAAATTAGCGATCGCTACCTAATTAGCAATTTCCGGCGCACTCAAAGAAACCTTTGGCACTTCGGGTTTTTGTTGTGCTAATGTCGGCACCGAATTACGCAATCTTGCTGTCAATTGTACAGTTGTGGCGTCGTACATTTGAGTGAGCAATTTCGGATAGAAACCAATACCAATAATTGGCACTAACAAACAGGCAATGATAAATACTTCACGGGGTTCAGCATCTATCAAAGCTTGGTGAGAAACTAATTCTTCGTTCTCTTGGCCGTAGAAAATTTCTCGCAACATTGACAGCAGATAAATCGGAGTTAAAATCACCCCAACTGCCATCAAGAAGACTACGATAACTTTAAAGGTAGAGCTATAAGCATCGCTAGTCGCAAAACCAACAAATACCATTAATTCTGCTACGAAACCACTCATTCCTGGCAACGCCAAAGATGCCATTGAACAGGCGGTGAACATGGCGAAAATTTTCTGCATTCTCTTACCGACACCACCCATTTCATCCAACATCAGGGTGTGTGTCCGGTCATAAGTTGCACCTACGAGAAAGAACAAACTCGCCCCAATTAACCCGTGAGAAACCATTTGCAATACTGCTCCACTTAATCCCAAATCGGTAAAGGAAGCAATCCCAATGGTGACAAAGCCCATGTGAGAAATTGAGGAGTAGGCAATTTTTCGCTTCAGGTTGCGCTGGGCAAAGGATGTTAGGGCAGCGTAGATGATGTTAACTACCCCCAAAACGATCAACACAGGGGCAAAATAAGCGTGGGCATCAGGCAGCATTTGGGCATTCATCCGAATTAGAGCGTAACCGCCCATTTTCAGAAGAATACCTGCCAATAACATATGCACAGGTGCTGTAGCTTCACCGTGGGCATCAGGTAGCCAGGTGTGCAAAGGAATAATCGGCAACTTGACGGCGTAGGCAATCAGGAAGCCAGCATAGAGGGCAAGTTGGAAATTCAGGGCGAAATCTTTGAGGGCGAGCGATCGCATGTCGAACGTCACCGTATCACCGTAAAATCCCATTGTCAGGGCAGACAGCAAAATAAACAGCGAACCGCCAGCGGTGTATAAAATAAATTTAGTCGCTGCGTATTGTCGCCTTTTGCCTCCCCAAATCGACAGCAGAAAGTATATCGGCACCAGTTCCAGTTCCCACACCAGGAAAAATAGCAGCATATCCTGGACGGCGAACACGGCAATTTGACCGCCATACATCGCCAGAATCAAGAAGTAAAATAGCTTGGGCTTGAAGGTTACAGGCCAAGCCGCTAAAATCGCCAGCGTGGTAATGAATCCAGTCAAAATAATCAGAGGCATGGACAAGCCATCAGCCCCTACCGACCAATTCAAATCGAGTTGCGGTACCCAGGGGTAACTCTCCACCAACTGCAAATCTGGATTGGAAAAATCGTACCCAGTATAAAAAGCGTAAACAATCAGTGCGAAATCTATCAGCCCCACAATCAGGGAGTACCAGCGCACTGTTTTGCCGTCTTTATCTGGGATGATGGGAATCAGTAGTGACGCCGCTATCGGAAACAGAATAATCGTCGTCAGCCAGGGGAAAGTAGCTGTATTCATCGCAATTTGTCTGCTATCAAAATCATGTTTGGCAAAAAGTCACTAGTTATTAACTAACAGCTTTTTGGGGATTTGCTCTTCCTCGTTAGGTTGATTTAATTAAATCGGCAATCCCCGATTTTTTCTCTTGGGAGTCTATTTTGACACTTGGGAGTGCGGAATGTGGATTAGGATACCCCCAGTCAAGTCAAAAATTGACCCTCAACAAAGCCGCTAAACTAGAATTCTAGCGACGGGACAGCGTAGCCCAACCCAGGCGTTGCTAAAAATACATCATGCTGTTTGCTGGTTTTCCAAAAAAGCGATTTGGTGCAAAAAGCATGAGAGGAGAAACAACCCTATGATAATGGCACAAATTGAAAATCAGATCTGATACCAATCATGTTTGCTACCATGACGAACGAAAATACAACCCATTTCTTCAAGCTTACTGATTAAGTCTCTTCGTTTCATGAGACTTCAAGTTCTGCAACTCTGCGAATATTTTGGATAGTTCCACTTGTTAATTCACTGAAAATATCTAGTAGATTTTCTCTTAGCTCCTCTTCGGTTTCACCCTGAGTCCAATAATCAGGATATTCTTCGAGATAACCTAACCACATATCATCATATTGCCAGTAAATGTATTTCTTCTTTATCATTCGCGTATTCGTGCTTCTTCAAAGGAGTACCGAAATATCTAAAATCTAAAATCCGCACGGTCAAGTCAAAAATTTACCCGAAAAAAGCTGCTAGGGTAGGGTTTTGGAGATGCGATCGCCTAGTCCAACCCAGGGGTCGCTAAAAATACACGATGCTGTTTGCTAGTTGTCGAAAAAGCGATTTGGTGCAAAAAAGCATGACAGGAGAAACAATCATAATGATAAAGGCACAAATTGAAAATCAGATTCGTTATGTCACCAACGCAGATGGAGAAACAACAGATGTACTCGTCCCTGTAGAACTTTGGCAACAGCTTATAAGTTCCATAAATTCTGATAACATCGGTGGTTTCGCTTGGATTGATGAACAAGAGCCAAAAGCACAAATATTAGCCGAACTGCAAGAGTCTGTGCGACAAGGAGCAACAGGACAAACTTTCCCAGTTTCAGAGCTTTGGGACGATATCACAGCCTAGATTTATGGCAGAAGTCCGGTTTACACCTCCCTTCAAACGCCGTCTCAAAGCTCTGAGTAAACGCGATCGCCAAACTCAAATTGACATTGAACCCATTATCGAGCAGCTACAGGCTGGAAATTTGATCGGCGATCGAATCTCTGGGATAGACTTGACCGTTTTTAAAGTTAGGGCAAAAACAGTGATATCCCGACGGGCAAAAGCGGTGGATATCGGCTGATTTATTCAGGTTGTCTCACCTGAATGTGTCTTACTTCTACTCCAAGAGTACCTGGAAGATTTGCAATATGAGCCTCTAATAAGTTATACAAGTAGTGTTGTGTAATATGTAACATTTAAATGCCACTTCAATTTCCTGATTCATGGCGCTTTAACTCTTCCCCAGAGTCAGTTATTCCTAATGCAGCGATTGATGAATTTGAGAAACTTACTGGTATAATAGTAGCTAAGGCAAATCGCTGGGAGTTACTAGAGTATTTTAAAGAGTGTTTTGCACATGCAGTAGGCTCTACGAGTGTCTGGAGTACTTCAGAGAGTTGGGCAAGCACAGATTTACGGTCATATTTGGAAGACGCGGCTAAAAACCCATCCCTGTTTCTGGAGGCATTCTACGACGCGTGTGAGAATCTTCGGGATAAATATGCAATCCCTGACATTGAACGTATCAACGATATTTGTCTTGAACACAAGATTGCTTATAAAATCGATCCACCAAAACTTGTTAAGCTATGCGAAGGTGAAGAAGCTATCTCTGTGGCCGAACCACCAGCAACCTTTACTGAGCCTGTAAAACAACTTATTAGGGAATCTCTAAATCGCTCTGAGCAACTATTGAATGAAAATCGACCTAGAGAAGCAGTTATTGAAGTACTTTGGATTCTCGAATCAATTACAACTGCTTTTAGAGGTGAGCAATTACCATCTGGAACTATAAAAGGGACATACTTTAACGTAATTGTGAAGGAACTACGCAATGCAAATGAAGGGACAGCAATCAACTATATATTGAAATGTTTAGAAAGTCTACATGGTTATCATTCGTCACCAACTGGTGGTGGTGGTCGGCATGGACTTGATCTAAAAGAGGGCAAACCAATGACGCTTTCTGAAGGTCGCTTATTCTGTAATCTTATTCGTTCTTACATTTCTTTCTTACTTACCGAGTATGAAAGACTCATAAATAATGATGTGTCGGACAATTTCTAACAATGTGTTGCAGCGAATTGCAGCGACAACCAATTATTCAACTAACAGACATCAGAAAAACTTTGTATTCAAGAAATAATGTAGGGGCAGACATTTGTCCACCCCTATTAAAATCAGGTCACACCAAAGACAATCACTAAACCCAAAACAGCGCCAAACACAATCAAGGCGTAGAATTGAGCGCGACCGTTTTCGAGGTATTTTAGACCTTCGCCGCTGACAAGGGTGAAGAAGCCTGTGAGGTTAACTGCACCATCGACAACGCGGAAGTCAACTTCCATAACTTGTCTAGCCACGCGACGCAGGCCGAGGACAAAAACACGATGGTAAATGTCATCAAAGTACCACTTATTGAGGGATAACTCGTAAAGTGGTTTGATTTTAGCAGCGATCGCAGCTGGGTCAATTTTACCCTGCAAGTACATTAAGAAAGCCAAACTAATGCCAACTACCGAAATGGCTACTGAAGCACCCGCCATAATATAAAACTCTGTCGGGTCGAACTCGGCAGTTTTTTCTAGAACTTCTGAGAGGGTTTCGGTTGGTGGAAATATAAAATGCTCGAAGTAATTGGCAAAGGGAGTTCCCACCAAACCAATCAAAATCGAAGGTACTGCCAAAACCGCTAAAGGCAGAGTCATTGTCCACGGCGACTCGTGGGGAGAATCGCTGTGATGTCCGTGGGAGTCATGGGAGTCATGGGAGTGAGTTACCGCCAATTCTCCTTTTTTCATGGCTCCAGGGCCATAATTCGGCACTGGTTCTTCTGACTCTAACTCTAGGACGATTGTCGCTGCCTTCTTCAGCTTTTGCTTGATTTTGTCATCAGTTCCGCGGAATTTGCCTTCAAATGTCATGAAATACATTCTGAACATGTAGAAAGCAGTAATACCGGCGGTTAACCAACCAACCAACCAGAGGAATGGGTTAGCTTGAAAAGCTTGTCCCAAAATTTCATCTTTTGACCAGAAACCAGCGAAGGGGGGGATACCAGAAATTGCCAAGCAACCAATCAAAAAGGTAGTTGCCGTCACTGGCATATACTTCCGCAGTCCGCCCATCAGGCGCATATCCTGGGCTAAGGCGGGGTCGTGACCGACGACACCTTCCATACCGTGAATTACGGAACCAGAACCCAAGAACAGCATCGCCTTAAAATAAGCGTGGGTCATCAGGTGGAATAGTCCAGCACTGTAGGAACCCACTCCCATTGCCATCACCATGTAACCGAGTTGGGAAATGGTGGAATAAGCCAAGCCTTTTTTGATGTCGTTTTGGGTAATGGCGATAGTTGCCCCCAAAAACGCCGTAAATGCCCCAGTAAAGGCAATGACTGTCATTGCTGCTGGGACATGTTCAAATACTGGGTACATCCGGGCTACCAGGAAAACACCCGCTGCCACCATTGTTGCTGCGTGAATCAAGGCAGAAATGGGGGTGGGGCCTTCCATTGCATCTGGTAGCCAGACGTGCAGAGGAAATTGGGCCGATTTCGCCACTGGACCGAGGAAAACTAAAATCGCAAACAGGACAGCGAGAAAATTGCTGATAGAACCTGTTTCTACGAGTTGAGCGAGGCGATCGCCCATAATGTTAAAATCAAAGCTTCCCGTTGCCCAGAACAGCCCTAAAATCCCCAACAAAAGACCAAAGTCGCCCACGCGGTTGGTTACAAATGCTTTTTGTGCGGCATCTGCGGCTGACTTGCGATCGTACCAAAAGCCGACCAGCAAGTAGGAACACATCCCGACAAGTTCCCAGAATATATAAATCTGTACTAGGTTGGGGCTAAGCACCAAACCTAACATTGAAGAGCCAAATAAACTGAGATAAGCATAAAACCGCACGTAACCGGGATCGTGAGCCATGTAGCCATCGGTATAAACCATGACCAAACAGGCTACTGTTGTCACAATCACCAGCATTAGGGCTGTCAGGTGGTCAACAGTGTAGCCCATGCTCAGGTGAAAATTGCCTGCCGCAGCCCACTCCAAGTTATGGGTGTAAGCCGGATGTCCTTGAACTTGACTCCACAACAAAGCAAACGACAGCGCCATAGCGGCTCCCATTAGGGAGATAATGACTACAGCGTTCAACTGCCGCAGGCTATTTGTCACCTGATTCAACGAGATTAACCCTAGACCGACCAGCATTGCCCCAAAAAGAGGTAACACCGGAATCAGCCAGGCATACTGATAGATTACTTCCATCACTGACGCCTACTTTTAGAATTCTTGACTAGCGTGTCGGAACTGTTAACAATTGTGACACACACCCTTTAGGATAAAATAACCCACCCAAAGCTGATTGGGTGGGGTATTAAGCATGGTTTTAGATTTGGGCAATGGGCATTGGGCATTGGGCACGGGGCATGGGGCATTGGACAAAACCCTTTGGGTAGGGAAAAGGGGAAAGGGGAAAGGGAAAAGGAGGGATCTTGCCTTTGCCCTTTCCCCTTACCCCCCTACCCCCTCCCCCCTCCCCCCTTCCC
>NZ_JACKZU010000414.1:0-6868 GCF_014222165.1 Nostoc sp. 2RC | reverse complement strand
AACCCCCAAGACCGCGCTGGCTCACCTTTTCCCCAAACCAAATTCCAGTTTAAAATCCAAAACCTGAGCAGTATTGAGATCCCTCCTTTTCCCTTTAACCTTTCCCCTTTTCCCAAGGCGTTGCCATCTCCCCAGTCCCCAATCACGTCGATGCCATTATTGAACTTTAATTTTCTCTGGACTTTAGCTACTTTTAGCGGTTTTTTGCTGAGTTTGTTGTTAATTGAAATTGGTGAAAAGCCTGATATTGGATTATTGGAAGCCGCTATGGGTGGATTTATCATCGCACTTCCTCAAGGTTTTCTTCTCAAGGAACCCATAGCTTGTATCAGGTGGATTTTATCAAGCCTTTTGGGTTGGAGTCTCATCACTGCCATCGGTATTGGTGGCTTGGGTTGGTTTGTATTTAGCACTCAGGTTGTGCCTTTGAGAATCTTTTATGGAACAATTTACGGAGGACTCGGCGGCTTAGGAATTGGTTTAACACAATGGTTAGCACCCTCCAAACCCGCCTCTGTGGGGTGGCGATGGATATTTGTGTCTTCGGCAAGTTGGGCAATAGCCATTCCTTTCGGTTCCACTGTGGGGATTTTTTTACACAGTTTCACTCACTTATTCTTAGGGGAAGTTATTGGATTAGCTATTACTTGGCTGTTAGTCGGTATGTTTACTGGAATCACTGCTCATAAATTGCGATCGTAAATTGGGAATTGGGCATGGGGAGAAAGATTGCTTTGTCTACCTTGTCTTTTTGTCCCCTTCCTATGCTTCATACTCAATATTACAAATTATAAATTTAATTGATAAAACTTGATGATTGCACGTCAGTATATGCAACAATTCTGAAAAAACTGTTCAAAATCGGTAACTTTTTTCTCACCTGCAAATGTACTTTCGCCTTGAAAAAGCAGGATTTGTTAAGCAGACTCCTATCAGCTTTCCCAAATTTCCGATCGCGAAGTAGAAAAAGATCCAAGTTTCTACTAGCAAAGGCTGACAATACTTTGGCTAAGGCGCTCATGCATCTACTATAACCACAACAAGAGAGCGCCGAGAAGAGTCAGTAACACCAGACAGGGACTCTCGCATGAATATAAATCCGACTGAATCAACTATAGAGCTGACACAATTACCATCTCCTGAGATTCTCTTCGGCACGGAAGTAGATAAAAAAAGTAGTAGCGAGCAGTTTCTACTAAGTATGTACGATTCTGTGCAGGCATCGATATTTGTGGTGGATGTGCTAGAGGATGGAGATTTTCGATATGTAGCACTAAATCCCACTCATGAGCGTTGGATAGGCATTAGCTCGGAGAATTTGCGGGGCAAAAAACCAGAGGATATTCTCTCGCCCATTGATGCAGCTATGGTGCGTCAGCGTTACACAGACTGTGTATTATTTGGCAAAACTATTTCCTACAAACAATGTTTGCGATTCCAAGGAGTGCCGACTTGGTGGAGTACAACTCTGACTCCATTACGAGATGCTGACTCTAGGATTTATCGATTAATTGGTACTAGTAGTAATATTACTTCTGTTAAAAATGTAGAACTAGCAGTTGAACTCCAGGCACAACGGGAGCAACTAATAGAAGCCATCGCCTCTAGAATTCATCAATGTGTAGAATTAGATACCATTCTACATCAGACAACACAAGAACTACGGCAGTTTTTAAAGAGCGATCGCGTGCTAATTTATCGCTTTCAAGGCGATGGTAAAGGAGTGGTGATTGCTGAATCAAGTGTAGTCAGTAACGATTTGCTGTTAGGAAAAAACATCGCCGATCCCGGCTTTGGTCGTCAATATCAGCAACACTACAGCCAAGATTATATTCAAGTTATTGAAGATATTCACACAGCTGGATTACACCCTTGCCATATAGAATTCCTGGGATCTTTACACGTTAGAGCCAATGTAGTAGTACCAATTTTTTTCAAGCAAGATGTGTGGGGACTATTAATAGCTCAGCATTGCCATCACCCGCATGAATGGCAAGAAATGGAAACGAACTTGCTCAAACAGCTGGCAATTCAAATCGGCATTGCTGTCCAACAGTCACAACTTCATCAGCAACTCAACGATTTCCAAGTCAAAATCGAGTTGCACAAACAAAAACACATCAATCAGTTGCAACAACTACGAAACTTTCAAACCTTGGTGCAACAGATGACGGAGCAAATCCGCGATAGTGTTGATGAAACCCAGGTGTTGCAGACAGTTACCCAGGAATTAGTACATTTACTCAACCTTGACCGCTGTCAAATCGAACTGTATAGCAGCTGTCAAACACAGGTACATATTACTTACGAGTACACAACCAATTTACCCCAGTGCTTGGGATTGACAAAACAAATTGCAGACCGTCCCGAAGTTTATCAGCCACTTTTGCAAAAACAACCTTTGCAATTTTTAGAAATTGTACCTGGATGGCGACCAAAATTGCTGGTTGTTGCTCAGATGGCTTGTCCAATTTTCGATACTCAAGGAATTTTGGGAAATATTTGGTTGACAAGACCAACACAAGAATCCTTTGATGAATTTGAAGTCGGGCTAGTGCAGCAAATAGCCAATGAATGTGCGATCGCTATCCGCCAAGGACAACTTTACCAAAAAACCCTCTCCCAGGTAAAAGAATTAGAAAAACGCGAACGATTAAAAAATGAATTTCTCAGAACGCTGTCCCAAGAACTACGAACACCGATAACTAGCATCAGCCTCGCTGCTCAAACTCTCGAAAGTGTACTTGCATCAGAACAAATATTAGACATAGAAATAGTTCCGCAACTTTTACAGATATTGCATAACGAATGCGCGCGAGAAAGCAAATTAATCAACGATTTACTCACACTCACATCCTTAGAAGCCGAACCAAGTTCCCCGACTTTAATTGGCATTGACTTGCAAAGCTGGCTTTACCCCATCATTGAAACTTTTCGAGATGTTACCAACTGCCAACGCCAGCAGTTAAACTTAAACATCGACGGCACACTGCCAATTTTAGAGACAGATATCACAGACTTAGAAAGGATTATCACCGAACTGCTCAACCATGCCTGCAAATACACCCCAGCAGGGGAATCTATTACAGTGACGGCTCAACCAGCAGGGGACGCAGTACACCTGCAAATTACCAGTTCTGGAATCGAACTGAACAGCAACGAAGTGTCACGAATTTTTGAGCCTTTCTATCATCTTGATAAACACGATCCCTGGAAACATAGTGGCACTGGACTAGAATTGGCATTAGTGCAGAAAATGGTCAGACATTTAGGCGGCTCAATTTCTGTAGAAAGTGCAGCAGCTCAAACTACCTTTATAGTCAAATTTCCCCTTTAACTCGTTTCCTGGGGTGTTACACTGGCAAATTTTGGAGAAGTTTGCTAATATCGTTATCTGTGTGGGTGACTAGCTCAACGGTAGAGCATCGGACTCTTAATCCGCTGGTTCTGAGTTCGAATCTCAGGTCACCCACTTTTGAGATTTTGGATTTTAGATTTTAGATTTTAGATTAAAAGCCTTTGCTATGGAAGGCTTGCTGAAAAAGCCCCTTGGTGGGGGTAGAAAACTCTTAATGGGTAACTCTTAACAATTTCACGCCTATAGGTTCTAATTTTTTGAAATCCAATCAATTGCAAATGCAAGGCTTTTAAAGCTTAGACGCGAATTATAGGAAAGGGAAAAATACCAAACCTTTCCCCTTACCCTTTTCCCGACTTCTCTTAGAAGTCTAATATTTTGGTGAATTGGTATAAGTCCTACTTTCTTGCTGATTCCGAGTGTAAAGCTACTCCCAATGAGTGTTTGACTTGGGATTTCACCGCTTCAACAATGGCATCGGCATCAATTTTGGCAGCATGAAGCAGTTCTTCGGGTGTACCGGAACCTGGCATTTCACTCACCGCTAACTTAATTAGCCGCAGCGGAGTTTCATCGTAACTAGGGCTACTATTAGTACCCGCAAAAACATCCAGCACCGCTGCACCTAACCCCCCTTCTAACCAATGGTCTTCAACAACAACTAAATTCCCCTCAGTATCGCGTGCAGCTTGATGAAGTGTCTTAGCGTCAATGGGTTTGACAGAGTAGGCATCAATGACACGCACCGCGATACCTTCATTTTTAAGACGGTCATAAGCCTTGAGAGCTTCGTGTAAAGTGATACCAGCGGCGATGATGGCGGCTCCATCGCTGTCTGAACTACGGATTACTTTGCTACCGCCAATGGGAAAATCTTCATCAGAGTCATAAATTACAGGTGTGCTTTCTCTCGTGGTGCGGAGGTAGACAATGCCATTGCGATCGCTCATTTGTGCCAATAATTTAGCAGTTTGATTGGCATCGCTGGGATACAGTACAGTACTACTCCACACAGCCCGGAATGCTGCTAAATCCTCCAGTGCCATTTGTGAAGGGCCATCTTGACCAATGGATACCCCTGCATGGGAACCCACTAATTTAATGTTGGCGCGGGAGACAGCCGCCATACGTACAAAATCATAACCCCGACTCAAGAAAGCAGCGAAACTCGACGCAAAAGGTTTGTATTTTCGCACCTGCAAACCCACCGCCGCTGCAATCATTTGTTGTTCCGCAATGTACATCTCAAAGTAGCGCTCAGGATAAGCTTCAGCGAAATCTTCAGCATAAGTGGAATTACTCACCTCAGCATCAAGAACAACTACATTTGGCTGAGCAGAACCCAATGCTAATAAAGCATCCCCGTAGGCTCTACGTGTTGCCACCTTTGCACCTTTGTTATATGTGGGAAGTTGCAACTGTTGGGGGTTACCTGTAACAACTGGTTGGGCTTGTTCTTCGGGTTTGTTGACTTGAATTATGATGTGGCGTTGGCCACCCAATTCGGCGATCGCTGCTTTTTCGGCATCAGGTTTGAGTGCTTTACCATGCCAACCACCCAAATCTTCCAAAGAAGCTACACCTTTGCCTTTCTTTGTGCGAGCAATAATTACAGTGGGGCGATCGTTGATACTCAAAGCAGCGTTCAAACATTGGTCAATCTCCTGAAAATTGTGACCATCAATTTCCATCGCTTGCCAACCAAAAGCTTTAGCACGTGCAGCATAAGCTTGTATGTTCCAACCCAATTCAGTCTGACCCCGCTGTCCTAAACGATTGACATCGATAATAGCGATCAGATTGTCTAAGCTGTAATGCGAGGCATGGTCAAAAGCCTCCCACACAGACCCCTCTGATGTTTCGCTATCGCCAAGCAACACCCACACATGGTATGGTAACTGGTCTAAATACTTACCTGCTAAAGCCAACCCTACACCAATTGGCAATCCTTGTCCCAAAGAGCCAGTGGCCACATCAACCCAAGGTAAAACTGGCGTGGGATGGCCTTCCAAGCGACTGCCTAATTGCCGCAGAGACATTAATTCTCCATCGCTAATTACCCCCGCAGCTTTATACATGGCATACAACAAGGGTGCGGCGTGTCCTTTAGAGAGAACGAAGCGATCGTTATTAGGGTTATCTGGATTTTTAAAATCGTAGCGCAGATATTTAGAGAGTAAAACCGCCATCACATCCGCTGGTGACATAGACGAAGTAGGATGACCTGAACCAGCAATAGTCGTTGCGCGAATACTATCAACACGCAACTGTTGTGCTAACTCATGCCATTGCTGTATTTGCTCCTGTATGGCCATAGTGGTATTCCTAAATTAAAATCAAGGTTATTGCAGCGAATCTTTGATTTGTATTTGGATGAAATGAGCTAATGCGCGCTAAAAAAGCATAACTACTCGTGGTAATCGTTGACTGTCAACGCTCAACAACTAGTAGCGAGTCAATAGACTTCTTGCATAAGTCGGGAAAAGGCAAAGGGGGAAAGGGTAAAGGTTTTGTATTGTCCCCTTCCCCTTTAACCTTTTCCCTTTTCCCAACTCTTGCAAAAAACACTTTTGCAAGAGGTCTAATGTGCAATTTTTATGTGAAACAGCTTAGAAGTTTAAAACCAGCTTTAAATAATTGAGATATGGAATTCTACAATCAGATAAAGATTAAATCTCTAATTTTTAACCATTTGGAATTGGGAATTAAAGGATTTTTATGCAAAGTATGGTGTAAAAGCTTCAGAGATTTATTTCACTCTCCCTGGGTTTAATTTAGAAATAACGAGTGGCGATCGCTTCTTTCTAATGGAGTAATTAAGTTTATTTCTCAGGATATATAACAAGGAACTGGGGACTGTTGACTGCTGACTGTCAACGGTCAACGGTCAACAGTTAACACTCTTCTGTGGAATATTTTTTTACTTGGAAGTCCCTTAACCGTCAACAGTCAACACTATGACTGACTCTCTACGATTTCAAAGCATAATAGCTGACTAATTATTAGTTTGAGACTTGTTGTTCTGCTACTGTCACCGCTTCATTTTCTTGAGATTTTGGGAAAAATTTCTGAGATATCCAGTTAGTCAAGATGTGGGATAGTAATCCCAGAGGGCCAGCAAAAAAACACAAAGCTAGAGAATGAATTGTCCAAATACCTGTTTTTTGACCTTCTAAGTATATCCAGCGACCAACGAATAAATCCATCACTAAATAATGAACCCAACCCGTTGCTGCAACTTTTTCATCTGCAAAAAGTCGGGCGACATTTGCTAATTCCAAATTTGAGAAATCTTGTGCGTTTTCTGGTGTAATGCTGTTAACAAATAAATACAAATATACCCCAGCCAACAGCACAAAAGGTAGATATGATGCCATTATTCGCTGCGTCACCTTCCAATTTGGCAATAAAATCATTAAAGTCCAAAAAGGCAAAACGAAAAGATTTGCAATATTAAATATTTGGGAAATAGTCATAGTTTTGTGAAATGAAGAGTGGGGAGATGGGGAG
>NZ_JACKZU010000413.1:0-6870 GCF_014222165.1 Nostoc sp. 2RC | reverse complement strand
GGGGAAAAGGTAAGGGGGAAAGGGGAAAGGGGAAACATTAAATTTATTCCTTTTCTTTTTTCCCGGTTGGTGAGCTTGTCGAACCATTAACCTTTTCCCTTGCTCAGTTGTCTTCCCATCTCCCAATCCCTATTCCCCAGTTCCCAATCCCTGATTCGCTTCAGAACGGCGACGACGACAACGTTCTGAACAGTATTTCACATCTTCCCAGCAATCTTGCCACTTTTTACGCCATGTAAACGGACGTTGACATACCGGACAGATTTTTGTAGGTAGGTCAGATTTAGAACGAACACGTCCCATATGAATACTGTGTAGATGAGAATTTGATTTCCTAGTGGGATGGAAAACAATTATAACCAGTTTGCTACGAAGGGAGGATACATTGGGTGAATAAATGTCATCTTAATCTCTCCTAAGACTTATAAAAAGGTGTCTTTCATTTCATCCCTAGTAGTACGCTTTCGTGACTTGGCTCTTTAAAGGGGAAAGGGGAAAGGGTAAAGGGTAAAGGGTAAAGGGGAAAGGGTAAAGGGGAAAGGGTAAAGGGGAAAGGGTAAAGGGGAAAGGGTAAAGGGGAAAGGGGAAAGGTGTTAAATCCCTTACTCTTTACTTTTCCCCAGACCTCACAAGCGCATTTTTGGGTTGGCAGACTACTACAATGAATCGGATGTAAAGATAGCCCGACACAGTTGACGGTTGACGGTTGACGGTTAACAGTCAACTGTCAACTGTCAACTGTCTCTCGTGTTATCCCATTTCCTTTTAGCGGTGGAATCAGCTTAACTTTCGATGATGTAAGTAGTTCAACTTAATTAAACGTCAAATTAATTTTCTCTACTCCCCACTTCGTATTTTCAAAACAGTAGATACATGCCCCCAGGGATAGGTTTTGGCAGCGTTGTTAATACTAAGTTGCAATCAAAGATAGTAATTTGCACTGGGAATAAGGGAGTGAGAATGTTGTGTTTGAACGATTTGACACCTATTTCAAAAGTAGATACAGCAAATTGCAACTTTGTGAAGTACAGATAATTAGCAGCGATCGCTAAACTTTAGCGAATTCCACTAATGAAGGGCGTTTTTGTTACAGATTTTAAAGCTATTTGCTGCCCATGAACATCACTGTTATGCCGCCAATCTTTCTGGGAAAACTAGCCTTATTAGCAAATTATTATATTTCCCTAGATTTTTATGGAAATTCTTAAAATATCTGCTTTGGGAAACTTAAGGGTAAGGGAGGGGCATGAAATTAATTACTCGCTTGTTTTAATTGCACGAAATTTGCAACCCACTCAAGATGAGGTGTTTCATGTCGGCAGTTAGCTTGAGAAAGATTCTGAATAAACAAGAGTTATCATCTCTTCTTCGCGACTTAGTCCATCAACTCAACATCGGAATTGATATTGAGCTGGTAGATGGTACAAAACTAATTAGTATTGGCAAGACAGTATTAGAAAATCGATATCCAATTGAGGTTTCGGGAGAAATTATTGGTTGGGTTATTGGTCAACAACAGGCAAATTTACTAGCAAGTTGGCTGTCGTTTTTGGCAAAACAGGAAGCTGAAAAGAAAATACTTGCGAAAGAATTGCTAGAGCGATACCAGGAAATAGATTTATTTGAAGATATTTCCACTCAGCTGACAACGAGTTTGGACAGGCGACAAATTGCCCAACTCGTGCTTCAAGAAATGAGTCAATTGATTGAATCATCAGCAGGGATGATTTTGCTGTTGAGTCCTGATGGAGGCAAGTTTGAAATCATTGCGGAATTTGGAGCCTTTTTTGGTCAAGATCAGCCGGAACCCGGCCAGGGAATTATTGGCAGTATTGTGCAATCAGGGAGGGCAGAACTCGTCAATGATGTGGAAGCTGATTCTCGATTATCGGGAGATAAAAAAGTTAAAGCTTTGATTTGTGTACCTTTAAGAGCAAAAGAGCGGGTAATAGGAGCGATCGCCATTGGCACAGACAAAATTGATTCCTATAGGGCTGAACACTTAAAACTTGTGAGTATTTTTGCTTCTCAAACAGCCATCGCCATCGAAAAAGCTTTACTTTATGAGCAAAGCATTCAAGCAGCAATGGAAGCAAAAGCCCAGACACAAAAACTGCAACAAGCTCTCCAAGACTTGCAGCTGGCACAAACTCAGTTAATCCAAAGCGAAAAAATGTCTTCCTTGGGGCAACTGATTGCTGGAGTCGCCCACGAAATCAACAATCCGGTGAATTTTATTTGCGGCAATTTAAAATATGTTGCCGAGTACGCCCAAGATTTATTACACCTGCTGCAAGATTATCAGAAATTTGTGCCTGTGGCTCCTCCGGATTTGCAATCAGAGCTAGAAAATATCGATTTGGAATTTATCATGCAGGATCTCCCCAAACTGTTGGATCCCATGAAACGGGGTAGCGATCGCTTTGTGAAAATTGTCCAACCCCTCAAAAACTCCTCCCGCCATGACGAAGCCCAAATCAAAGCCGTCAATATCCACGATGGTATCGACGGGACGCTGATGATTCTTCGCCATCGTTTAAAAGCCTCAGCTCACCGTCCGGCAATTGAAATTGTCAAAGACTATGCCAAACTTCCCTTAATTGAATGCCACCCAGGACAGTTAAATCAAGTGTTTATGAACATCTTGGCAAATGCCATTGATGCACTGGAAGAAGGAATGGTGAACAGGGAAGACGATAAAGGAACAAGGAAAAGTGGGGACGGCCACAGCCGACACTCACAACTTCAAGAGAAACACTTTCCTTCCCCATCTCCCCAAATCACCATTCGCACCCAAGCCTTAGACAACCAATGGATTGTAATTCGCATTGCGGACAACGGCCCTGGTATGAAAGAAAGTTTCATCCAGCGCATTTACGATCCTTTCTTCACTACCAAAGAGATTGGCAAAGGCACTGGGTTAGGTATGGCAATCAGCCGCCAAATTGTTGTAGACAGGCATGGGGGAATTCTCAAATGTCGTTCTCAATTGGGTGAGGGTACAGAATTCTGGATTCAAATTCCAGTGAACTATTCAGTGGTAGAAGCTTCAACAGGGCAAAGCCAGACAAATTCTGCTTCATCCACTGGCACAACAGAACTATGCCCTAGTGCCGATCCTGAAGGCTTTATTCCATCAACAATACCAATGCTCAAACCAGCGGATTTGCTCATTCGCCACACTGAACTGATCCAACGGCTTTCCCAACAAAGTCCAGACCTTGATAGTGCAACACCCGATCGAATTTACCAATTGTTCCAACGCCACCCAATTTCCCTAAAACTTTATGCCACCTTGTTGTCTTGGTTCTGTTGTGATAACCCCACCCACATAAATCACTGAGGAAACTTTAACCATGTTTAACCAAGTAGATAAATACTACCGTCAGCTATTTGAAAAATGCCCAGTTGGTTTGGTACTGTGTCGGCTCGATGGGACACTGATTGACATGAATCCTGCTTATGCAGCGATCGCGGGGCGGACTGTCCTGGAAACCCTGAATTTTAACTACTGGGAGATAACGCCCCAAAACTATGCCGCCAAGTCAACTATCCTAGAGAACTTAGAACGAACTGGTAGATGTGAACCTTGGGATGGAGATTACATCCACAAAGACGGGCATTTAGTTCCAGTCAGACTTTCTGGAGTATTGGTAGAGCAAAATGGAGAGCGTGTAATTTTCTCCACTGTAGAAGACATTAGCGACCTCAAGCGTACTTCCCTAGAACGCCAACAGTCTGAAAAAATGTTGAAACAGAGTGAAGCCCGATACCGTTCTTTAGTAACAACTAATACGCAAATTGTCTGGGTCAGTACACCAGAAGGAATTTGCTTTGAACTAACAAGTTGGATTGCCTATACAGGTCAAAGTTTAGCAGAAGCTGAGAATGGAGGCTGGATTAATGCTGTTCATCCCGACGACCGGGCTTATACAGGAGAAGTCTGGAGTGCTGCTGTAGCCAACCGCAGTCTTTATCAAATTGAATACCGAATTCGTGGTCAAGATGGTAATTATCGCTACTTTTGGGTCTGGGGTGCCCCGGTGGTGGAAGAAGACGGTAGCGTTCGCGAGTGGATTGGCACCTGCACTGATATTCACGATCGCAAGCTGGCAGAAGCCGAAAATCAACGTCTTAAGGAACGATATCGCACTTTAGTAACTACTACTTCGCAAATCATCTGGGGGGCGACTCCAGAAGGGCTGGGAATCAGCAGTGAAATGCTTACTTGGATGATCTACACAGGTCAAAGTGAAGAGGAAGTGGAAGGTTGGGGCTGGCTTGATGCCGTTCATCCTGATGATCATGCCCACAGTATAGAAGCTTGGAATACGGCTGTGGCTAACCGAGGTATCTACAAAACCGAATACCGAGTACGTGGCAAAGATGGCATATACCGGTATTTTTCTGTGTGTGGCGCTCCTGTTTTGGAAGCAGATGGCAGCATTCGCGAATGGATTGGCACTTGCACCAATATTCACGACCGCAAACTAGCAGAACAAACTCTGCAACAGAGCGAACAACGGTTTCGCTCTCTAGTGACTACTATCTCACAAATTGTTTGGGTGGCTACACCTGAGGGAGCAGGTATCGCTAGCGAAATGCTCAGCTGGATGGCCTACACTGGTCAAAGCGAAGCAGAATTTTACGAATGGGGCTGGCTTGATGTCATTCATCCTGATGACCGTGCCCATACCGTAGAGGCTTGGACTCAAGCCCTAGACAACCGGAGTTTATATCAAACCGAGTTTCAATTACGTCGTCACGATGGTACATACCGCCATTTTTCTGTTTGTGGTACTCCCATTTTGGAACCAGACGGCAGCATCCGCGAATGGATTGGCATTTGCACTGATATCCACGATCGCAAACTAGCGGAAGCAGAAAATCAACGGTTAATGGATATGTTAAATCATTCCAGCGATGCGATCATCGTCCGCGACATGACCAACAAAATCTTATACTGGAATCAAGGCGCACAAAGACTCTACGGCTGGACGCGTGAGGAAGTAAAAGGCCAATACATTCACACATTGATCAAAAAAACTTTTCCCCGCCCAAAAGAAGCAATCATCGCAGAATTATTACAGCAAGGCAATTGGGAAGGAGAAGTGCAACACCTCAGCCGCAACGAGCGGCTGATTATGGTTCAAAGCCGATGGACTCTGCAACGGAGCATTTCTGGTGAGCCTTGTGCTGTCTTAGAAATCAACACTGATATTACTGCCCGCAAACAAGCAGAAATCGCTCTGCGCCAACTCAATCAAGAACTAGAAGCCAGAGTTGCAGAACGGACGGCTGCTTTAGAAAATACCTTAGCAGAAGCCCAGGGTTTAAACGCCATTTTAGACAACTTAGCAGATGGTTTATTAGTCACAGACATCACCGGACAAATCACCCACTTCAATCGTGCATTTTTAGCTATGTATGGATTGACGGTCAACGCCCTCAAAGGTGACTATCGAGAACTAGCGATATTTGGTTTAGCAGATTTAGTGGAAAAAACTCAGTCCCATCCCAGCGATGTGTTTGCTGCTGAAGTTGCCTTAGCAAAGGAACGCATCGGTCAGGCAGTAGCCACTGCTATCTTTAAAAGAACTGCTGAAAATGAACCTCAAGCCTGCTTTGGTTCGGCATTGCTGATTCGAGATGTGACTGCGGAAAAGGAAATCGACAAGATGAAGACGGATTTCATCTCTACAGTTTCTCACGAACTGCGGACACCACTCACTTCTGTTCTTGGTTTTGCCTCCATCATCAAAGAAAAGTTAGAAAGCGATGTGTTTCCCATACTGGCGAATGAAGACCGCAAGCTTCAGAAAACAATCAAAAGGGTAGGTGACAATCTCAAGATTATTGTGTCTGAAGCAGAACGGCTGACATCTTTGATTAACGATGTTTTAGACATTGCCAAGATGGAAGCAGGTAAAGTGGAATGGCAAATGCAACCCCTTGATTTAACTGAGTTACTAGATTGGGCAACCACATCCACAGCAGCATTGTTTGAAACCAATGGCTTAAAGCTAATTATTGATATTGAACCAGAACTACCTCAAGTAATTGGCGATCGCAATCGTCTATTACAAGTCTTGATCAACTTGATTTCCAATGCCATCAAGTTTACCGAATCCGGTTCTATCACCTGCCGCATCAACCAACAAAACGAGGCCATTTGCATTAGCGTTATTGACACAGGGGTTGGCATTGCACCCGAAGACCAGCCGAAAGTGTTCGAGAAATTCCGACAAGTGGGTGATACCCTCACCGACAAACCCAAAGGCACAGGCTTAGGACTACCCATTTGCAAACAAATAGTTGAACATCACGGCGGTAGAATCTGGGTAGAAAGTGAACTTGGCCAAGGTAGTACCTTTTCGTTTATCATTCCCATTTACACCAGCAATCACAAAAGCAGTGCCAAACTGAATTTAGATGCCTTAGTCAAACAACTCAAAGAACACGTCATCACCACAGCTGCTGTACTCAACGAAAATCGCAAAACCATTTTGGTGGTGGATGATGACACCAACATTCGAGAACTACTGCGTCAACAGCTAGAAAACGAAGGCTACAACGTTCGGGAAGCCAAAGACGGCATGGATGCAATTCATCAAATCAAAACAGCTCGTCCAGATTTGATTCTTTTGGACGTGATGATGCCTCAAATCAACGGCTTTGATGTCGCAGCTGTCTTGAAAAACGATCCTCACACCGCAGATATTCCTATTATTATTTTGTCAATTATAGAAAACAAAGAACGCGGTTACCATATTGGCATCGATCGCTATCTCACTAATACCAATTTAATATGAAGCTGCATAGAAAAGAGCTTCTAAAATAAAGTTATAAGAAGAAACCGACATTACCTGC
>NZ_JACKZU010000412.1:0-6922 GCF_014222165.1 Nostoc sp. 2RC | reverse complement strand
CCCTGTGGGGGAGAGGTTTGGAGAGGGGTTTTTAGAGCCGTCGAACTCACGTTAATATTATTCATAATTGCCAACAAAAAACTCCCCAGATTTTTCTAAAATTCGGAGAGCTAAAGCCTGAATCAATAAATTTTTTAGGCAATTTTCATGATATTATCCCTTGAGCCGATCTAAAGCTAAATTCAACTTCAAAACATTAACTCCAGGCTCACCAAAAATACCGAGAAAACGCCCATCGGTGTTTTCAGCAATTAAAGTTTCCAGTTGGTTTGGCTCAATTTTTCGCGCTTTGGCGACTCGTGCAATTTGGGCTTTGGCGGCTTTTGGGGTGATGTGGGGGTCAAGGCTGGAACCAGAGGTGTAGACAAGATCCGCAGTTGGCTCTACCCCTGCTGTTTTTAGACGATTAAAATCACCTTCAACTTTTTTACTGGGGTCTGGGTCATCCTTTCCTTTGATGCGTTCTAATAATGCGGGGTTACTGGGAGCTAAGTTACTAGCACCGGAAACTCCAGTTTGCAAAATTCCCGCATCATCTTTTTTGGGGTTGGCAGTACTGTAGCTAGTGGTGCTGGGACGACTGTTAAAATAGCGATCGCTACTAAAAGGTTGACCAATTAACGCAGAACCCACAACTTCACCTGTACTATTTGTCAGTAGGCTACCATTTGCTTGAAAGGGAAACGCAATTTGCCCAATGGCAATCATCAAAAAAGGATAAATAATCGCTCCTATTACCCACAGTACCAAGGTAGAACGAATAGCCCTGCTGACTTCACGTGCAAAACTCATTAAAATTTCTCCGGTACAAACATCACAAAAAATAAATAAATAGAAAGTCCCACCGTCACCACTCCTAGCAGTCCCACTCCCCAAGCTTGACTCTTGGAAAGTTGTTCGCTTGTGGCCGCATAAACCACAGGTGCAACCACTAAGTTGAAGCACATTGCTAGAAATAAATACAATGGTAGTTTTTGTCTCCGCCATTGATACCAAATTTCAGCTATTACTTCCGACACTTGGAATATAGGAATAATGTGTTGGATATGAACGAATTTCATAAGTGAATTCAGGATTTTTCAAGAAATAAATTATCAAACAGAATTCAGGAATCAGGAGTCAGAATTCAGAATGAATTTCATACGAATGGCGGATGAATAATTTGATTCTTTCCCCCTTCCCCTTTACCCTTTTCCCAGTCCAAACCCAGCAATTTTGGGTTGCCAGACTACTAGTGTTAAGACAAGGGCAAGATGATATCTATAATTTTGATAGCAATAAAGGGAGCGATAATACCACCCACACCATAAATTAAAATGTTGCGGCGTAGTAATTGGTCTGCTGAAAGAGGCAAGAATTTTACTCCTTTAAGTGCTAAGGGAATTAATGCCGGAATAATTAAGGCGTTGTAAATTAATGCTGAGATAATGGCAGATTGAGCGCTCTTGAGTGCCATAATATTGAGTGCGCCAATTCCTGCCGCCGCAAAAATAGTGGGAATAATCGCAAAATATTTGGCAATATCATTGGCAATGGAGAAGGTTGTTAATGCTCCACGGGTAATGAGTAGCTGTTTACCAATAGTTACTAAGTCAATTAATTTGGTGGGGTCTGAGTCTAAGTCCACCATGTTAGCAGCTTCTTTGGCAGCTTGTGTCCCAGAGTTCATAGCCAAACCCACATTTGCTTGAGCTAACGCGGGCGCATCGTTTGTACCATCCCCAGTCATTGCCACCAGTTTACCCTGGGATTGCTCCGAGCGAATCACTTCAATTTTGTCTTCTGGAGTTGCTTCCGCAATGAAATCATCTACTCCAGCTTCCTGAGCAATTACCGAAGCGGTAATTCGATTATCACCCGTGAGCATAATGGTGCGAACACCCATACGGCGGAGTTGGTCGAATCTTTCTCGCAAACCAGGCTTGACAATATCTTTGAGGTAAATTACACCATAAATTTTTTCATCTTGGCAAACAGCTAAAGGTGTACCCCCCAAGCGGGAAACTCGCTCATAAGCTGCATCGATATCATCAGGGACATAACCGCCACGAGAACGCACAAATCCCTTAATGGCATCCACCGCACCCTTGCGGACTTGTTTACCGTCGGGTAAATTTGTCCCACTCATGCGGGTTTTGGCGGAAAACTCCACACCTTCAGCCTTTTCGAGATTAAAATCCACTGCAACCTGTGACTTTTCTGCTAATGCCACAATTGACTTGCCCTCCGGCGTCTCATCAAATAAGCTAGCAGCTAAAGCAACTCGCGCTACATCTGCGATGGAATGATTATCTAAAGGAATAAACTCATCAGCCATACGGTTACCCAAGGTGATGGTTCCTGTTTTATCTAGCACCAAAGTATTAATGTCTCCGCAAGCTTCCACCGCTCGCCCAGAGGTAGCAATCACATTAAATTGGGCAACTCTGTCCATACCAGCAATACCGATGGCACTCAGTAAACCACCAATAGTTGTGGGAATTAAAGCTACCAGTAACGATATTAAAATCGCCACGCTAGCACCGGCACGTAAACTATTTCCCGCCTCCACACTAAATACAGTGCTGATAAAATTAGCGATGTAATTCACAAAGGGCGGCATAGTGGCCACCACAATTAAGAACACCTGTGTCAGCACCGCTAGCAATACCGTCAAGGCTATTTCATTGGGAGTTTTGCTGCGTTTTGCTCCTTCCACCAAAGAAATCATGCGGTCAATAAAGCCTTGACCGGGATCGGCGGTAATCTTAATGGTCAACTCATCAGAAAGTAAGCGCGTACCTCCCGTCACCGAACTAGCAATATCCGTACCTGGTTGCTTCAACACAGGGGCAGATTCCCCAGTAATTGCAGACTCATCCACCGAACCAATGCCTTTTATGACTTCACCATCAGCGGGAATGAGATTATTAGCAATTACCTTTACCAAATCCCCCCGCCGTAGTTGGGTAGAATTGACTTTTTCAATGGAACCATCAGGAAGAATTTTATTAGCAATGGTATCCGATCGCGTCGTTCTGAGAGAATCAGCTTGAGCTTTACCCCGTCCTTCAGCCACAGCTTCCGCAAAGTTGGCAAAAAGCAGCGTGAAAAACAAAATAAAAGTAATCAACCCATTTAATAAACGTTGTTGGTTGACATTTGCCTCAATTGTGCCAAACAAATTTGGGTTTAAGGTGACTAAAAAGGTAACAACTGTCCCCACCCAAACAACAAACATAACTGGATTTTTCACAGTAATTCGCGGATCGAGCTTGACAAATGACTCGCGAATTGCTCTTTTGTAAATTCCCCGCATATCTGCCTTGGGGGTGTGCTTGCGGGAATCACGAGTTCCTGAAGGAACACGGGGCGATGGAGAATTAGTAGTAATTGGCATATATAATTTTGGATTTTGGATTTGAGATTTTGGATTTGAGATTTGAGATTTTGGATTATAGAAGAATTACTAAATAAGGTTTTTGACGATCCGCTTATCGCAATTATTAGTAATATCAGAACAATCTGACTAATCCAAAATCTAAAATTTCCTCACCCAATACCTTTTCCGATAAAAAACGCTTCGCCGATGGGCCCTAATGCTAGTACTGGGAAAAATGTAAGTGCGCCGAGAATTAAAATCACACCTGCGGTAACGCCTGTAAATAATCCGGTATCGGTTCGCAATGTCCCTCTGGTGTAGGGAACGGCTTGTTTGCGAGACATGCTATCTGCTAAAAACAGTAAACCCAGTATGGGAATATAGCGCCCCGCTAGTAAACTAAAGCAGGTACTCAAGTTCCACCACAAGGCGGTTAAAGTAGGCTGTGTACCTGTGGCTATTGCTAATGGCGAAGGTTGGGAATCACCTAAACCTTCAAACCCAGAACCGTTGTTAGCAGCAGCGGAGGCGTATTCATAAATCACTTGACTCAAGCCGTGGAAGCCGGGATTGCTAATTCCTGATAATTGTTCGGGAAATCCCAAGGCGATACCAGCAGGAATCATAATGGCGATGGGGTGAACTAGCAAAATCAAGAAACTAGCCAGTACAACTTCCCGCTTTTCGATTTTGCGTCCGAGAAATTCTGGTGTGCGTCCCACCATTAAGCCTGTGGCGAATACAGCCAAAATCAAGTAAGCAAATAAGTAAGCGGTTCCTGTACCCTGTCCACCCCAGATAATTTGCAGGAACATGTTGGAAAGGGTAATAAAACCGCCGTTGGGCATGAAGGAATCGTGTAAACTGTTGACTGCACCGCACATAGTACCAGTGGTACTGACTGCAAACAGCACAGACTGTGCCCAACCAAACCTGACTTCTTTCCCTTCTAAATTCGGTTGTTGACTTGAAAGCACAGCATTTACAGCCGGGTTACCGTTGTATTCACCAATGGCTGTAACGATAATAAATACTACATAAATAACACCCACCATGCCATAGACTAACCAAGCTTGCTTAGTGTTGTTAGCAAACAAGCCATAGGTGTAGATTAAGGAAGTGGGAATGGAAAGCATAGCGACAATTTCAATTAAGTTAGAAAATCCGTTGGGATTTTCAAAGGGGTGCGCTGAGTTGATGGCGAAAAAGCCGCCGCCGTTCTCACCTAATAGCTTGATAATTTCAAAATGGGCAACAGGGCCGCGAGCGATCGCCTGACTAATGTTAGGATCTTCCAAAGTAGGCAATACCACCACACCACCCAATGTTTCCGGCACACCAGCCGCCATTAAAACAATTCCGCCGACAATACAAATAGGCAACAAAATTCGCGTCATCGAGCGAATTAAATCTACATAAAAGTTGCCCAAAGGTTTACCAGTTAATCCGCGAATAAAAGCTATTCCCACCGCCAAACCAGTACCTGCTGAGGTAAACATGTGATACCCAAGCCCCCAGATTTGGCTGGCATAACTCATGTAAGTTTCGCCAGAATAATGCTGCTGGTTAGTGTTAGTAATAAAGGAAATAGTAGTGTGCAGCGCTGTATCCCAAGTCGGAGCATTTATCTTAGTTGGGTTTAATGGCAGCCATCCTTGATTCATAATAATCAAGAAAATCAGCAACCCCATTGCCACATTGCTATACAAGATTGCTCGTCCATACTGCCAACCAGTCATATTTTCTTTAGCTTTCACCCCAACCCAAGAATAAAGCACTTTTTCAACTGGATCTAAAACCCGGTCGAGAAAAGTACTTTGTTCTTGATATACACGCGCCATGTAGCGCCCAAAAAATGGAGTAATCACTACTACAATCAGTAGCGTTAAGATAATTTGAATCCATCCTTCTACCATTGGAATAATCTAACTCCAGTATGAGTTCTTTTGAGATGATTATTAGATTATTTTTTCTGAATAACGAATTTAATTCTTACTCGAACGATATTTACTTTCTAAGTCAATCATGAAACTTTTTGTTAAGAAGCACAAGGTATAAATTAATATTTAAACTTAGATATATCAGTGATATAGTTTTACAGAAATATAAACTTGTAGAGTGTTTATTCTCATCTATATCTGCAAATATATAAACCCTAAATCATCCATCAAAAGTTAGATTTGCAATTTACCCCACATTGCAAGCAGCGTCATGCACAGATAATTAATTGATATAGCCGGACAACAAAGACAAAGATAAAATTTCTCACTCCTAACTTTTCATTAATTCATACCTAATTCTTTGCGTACCTCTGCGCGTACCTCTGCGTTTAAACTCCAACCCTCAAATAAGCTCTAAAACCCCAATTTTCGCCAGATTACAAGACATCCTGATTTAGTGGACTAAAATAGCACAATCATCGTAATTAAAACTCCATAGACATGAAAAGAATAGAAATTGAACAAAGAACTATTTTAGTTGGTTTAGCAGGTAGCCACGGCTATGGTTTAAATCGTCCCGATTCGGACTTTGATTATCGCGGAGTGTTTATCGCATCCAAAAAGTACTATTTGGGATTCGATCGCATAGAACAAAAAGATGCTGGTTGGGACGAACCAGGTATATTTTCATTTCTAGATAACAACAAAGATACAGTTATATATGAGCTAAGAAAAATCCTCCAGTTATTATCTGGAGCCAACCCCAATGTTTTAGAATTACTTTGGTTAAATAACTATCCTTTTCTCACTCCTGTAGGACAGCATTTAATTAACCACAAACAATTATTTTTGAGTAAAAAAGTCAAGCATACCTACACCGGTTACGCCTTCGCCCAAATCAAAAAAATGGAAACTCATCGCAAATGGTTATTAAAACCGCCGCAAAAAAAGCCATTACCATCTGACTTTGGCATAGAAGAAGAAACAGCACTAAGCAAAGACGAACTAAATGCGTTTTTAGAATATCTTTATAACTTAATTAGAGGCAGAATTGAATTTTTGGAAGAAGCCGAACAATTATATAAATTACTAACAGCAGATATTGATTTTAAAGGAGTATTAAAACAATATACCTTACCAGACGAAACTTTAGAATATACCCAAAACTTAACTAATAGCCGTAAAGACTTTATCCGCCTGCTTCAGAAAAGTCAAAGTTATCAAACAGCCCTCAGAGAATGGAAAGCTTACTTATCTTGGCAGGAAAACCGAAATCCCGCTAGAGCCGAAATGGAAAGCAAATCTGGTTTTGACCTCAAACATGGGATGCACTGCATTAGATTATTACGCAGTGGACTAGAAATATTGCGTCAAGGAAAAGTGATTGTAGATAGGAGAATAGCTGGCGATGCTGATGATTTAAAAGCCATTCTCAAAGGTGAATATTCTTATGAACAAGTGATGAAAATGGCAGAAGATTTAGTTGCCGAAATGGAAATAGTTTACGAACAATCTACCCTACCTCATAAACCAAATGTAGAACAAATTAATGAATTGTGCATGGAATTAGTGGAAATGCAAGGGTGGTGAGGTATTGGGTATGGGGCATGGGGCATGGGGC
>NZ_JACKZU010000411.1:0-6928 GCF_014222165.1 Nostoc sp. 2RC | reverse complement strand
GGGGTGAGTGTCGATTAGTTAGTAATTGAGTAAGTTTGCTCTAACGTCATTACAAGGGTTTTACGTTAAGTTGACACCAATGGTGAGGACACCCATCCCACAAGAAATTTTATTGCGACAATTTAGCCTTGACACGCCAGTAGGCTAACGCACCGCTATTTTGATTAAAGAATTTAATGATGAACTCATAACACTTTTTATTTTGGCGATTTCCGTTAGAAACTCTAGATTCTGCTGACTCCATTTTTTCATTTCGTTGGAAAGTTGAGAATCAGATTCTATCAAAAATTCTCGTGTTTCTATATTCTCAGGATATTTTGGTTCTAAAAAAATAATTAAGTCAGAAGATTGAATATATTTATTATCTTCATCATAAATAAGTTCTAGTTTAAAGTGATAAATATATGATGTACGTATCAAATATGGTGAATGTTCTTGGCTAGATAATTGTTGTTCGCTGTTGGGCAAAAATAAAGTAAACGTAAATCTATCTACATCGTTACAACTGACACATTGCGAAATTTTAATATTTTCCAGATGAATAATTTCTGTTTCTGTATTTAAATAGTTATTTTTAACAAAATTCAATGGTAGAGGAATATCAAAATTGAAATTTGCTGGTAAAGTAACTTGGTAATCAAAACTAGGTAAAACAGGTCTGCTGCGCTGTATTGACATAGCTGGTGCGGCTGGATAAGCTAGTTCATATTTTTGCACTTCAGGTAAAACCCAACTTTTTAGTACCCAAACATGATGAAATAAAAACTGAGCATTTTTCAAAAACGCAACCTGGCTGCCAATATTACGGACTTTTAAATCAATCACACATAAATTAGCAGAGCCTTCAAGAGAAATATCAACAATTTTGATTAACGAATCATTATTTTGCAAATTCAAAGTAGATAAATTATGTTTGTAGTTAGCTTTTGCTAACCAATCAGCGACTTCTCTCCAGTCTTTTAAGGTGTTAAAAGGTCGGTTGGTTAATACTTCGATATAGCGATACAATCCTCTAGATAAATCAACTCTTAACCCCCTTACTTCCCGATTGATGGCAGCAGCTATTTCACTAGGACTATAACCGCAAAGCAATCCCCTTAAACAAGTTATTTCCAATGGTGTGAGTTGTTTGGATTTACCAGAAATTTGCTGTTTAGCAGAGGCGAGATCTTGGCACAATCTTGGGAAATTCCAGTCGTTTTCAGCTTGTGCAAACAGTTGAGGAATTGGTGTCATTGTTGGATGTATCAGCTTCTCCTCCATATCCTAACAAAACTCCTAATAGTGGTTAGGTTACAGTTACTTGTTGCTTTGGTTAGTCTAGATTTACGTCTAACACAAAAAGCTATCAAACCTATGAATACAGGAAGTGCTAACAACCAACAGCTAGGGGGTTTATACGTCCAATCTCCTGAAGGACAACAGCTAGTTTTTCCCCTCAAGCATACGGAAGTATTAGCGAAAGTTGCAGGTAATTTGTCACGAGTTGAGGTGATTCAAAGTTTTGAAAATCCCTTCACGCAGCCTTTAGAAGCCGTGTATATCTTTCCGTTACCTGATGAAGCGGCGGTGGATGATATGGAAATCAAAATAGGCGATCGCATCATCAAAGGTAATATTAAAAAACGTGAAGAAGCGCAACAAATCTATGAAAAGGCAAAACAACAAGGACGCACCGCAGGACTTTTAGAACAGGAACGAGACAACATCTTTACTCAATCTCTGGCTAACATCAAACCAGGGGAACAAATTGATGTCACAATTCGTTACACTGAAAGTTTAAAATTTGAAGCGGGAAACTACGAATTTGTGTTTCCGATGGTGGTAGGGCCGAGATATATTCCGGGAACAACCATAGATAATAGCGGTGACACAGATAGAGTTCCTGATGCTTCCCGGATTACGCCGCCTGTGGTTCCAGAAGGAATGCGTTCTCGCCATGATATTAATGTCATAGTGGAAATTGACGCAGGTTTACCAATTTCTCAAGTGCGTTCTCCTTCCCATCAATTAAAAATTGAACATGCAGGTCAAATTGTGCGGATTCAATTAGCTGGAGAAGATACAATTCCCAACAAAGATTTAATTCTCCGGTATCAAGTTTCGGGACAAGAAACTCAATCTACAGTAATAACCCAAGCCGACCATCGCGGCGGACATTTTGCCATATATTTGATTCCAGCTTTGGAATATTCCACTGATGAAATTGTCCCCAAAGATGTTGTATTTTTAGTAGACACTTCTGGTTCGCAATCAGGCGATCCGTTAAAAAAATGCCAAGAATTAATGCGGCGATTTATTAATGGGTTGAATCCCAATGATACTTTTACAATTCTCGATTTTTCAGATAAAGTCAGGCAATTATCAAAGAAACCTCTACCGAATACAGCAGAAAATCGTGCCAAAGCGATCGCTTATATTAATAATTTACAAGCTGCTGGCGGCACAGAAATGCTCAGTGGTATTCGTACAGCCATCAAATTCCCCACACCAGCCGGAAGATTACGTTCTGTTGTGCTTCTCACCGATGGCTACATTGGCAACGAAAATGAGATTTTAGCAGAGGTACAAAAACACCTCCAAGTGGGAAATCGCCTTTATAGTTTCGGTGCTGGTAGTTCAGTTAATCGTTTTTTATTAAATCGCATTGCTGAAATCGGCCGGGGAATATCTAGAATTATTCGTCATGATGAACCCACAGAAGAAGTTGCTGAAAAGTTCTACAAACAAATCAACAATCCTGTACTAACGAATATTCAAATTTCCTGGGAAGGTAGTAAAGAACCGCCTGTAATTTACCCAAAAATAGCACCTGATTTATTTTGCGAACAACCATTAGTTTTGTTTGCGCGCAAACAAGATAAAGCCAGTGGTAATCTGCAAATTTCCGGCATTGCTGTGGGCGGTAAACGCTATGAAAAAACGTTTCACCTCACATTTGAAGAAACGGAAAATCTGGCTGTAGCTCAGTTATGGGGACGTGCTTGTATTAAAGACTTGATGAATCAAATGGTAAGTTATGAAACCAAAGCTGGTGTAGAAGCAGTTACACAAACAGCTTTAACTTATCAACTGCTTTCTCAATACACTGCTTTTGTTGCTGTTAGCGATGACGTGCGGGTTGAACCGAAAAGCCAATATGTGTCTATGCAAGTTCCCGTGGAAATGCCGGAAGCAGTTAGTTACGAAGGAGTATTTGCAAGTCCTCCGGCTGGTGCTGTGGCGCGTCAAATAACATTTCCAATGGCAGCAGCGCCAGCTTCAGCAGACGAGGTTCCAGATTTTCTCGAACAAAGGCGATGGACAAAGCGAGAAGAATCAGCCCCGCCATCGCCAAAATTAGCAGCATCCATCCCTCACCAGTTAGAAGTCCTTAGCGCCACTGGCTTGGATGAAACGGCAATAGCTGACTTAACCCAACACCTAAAAAAAATAAATTTACCCCCAGGTTTTGGTGGTGAAATCGTTTTCGAGTTCGCCATCAAAAAAGGTCGGGTAACAGGGATAATGTTGGATGAACAAGCTTCAACCCAAAAAGATGCAGCTGTAGTGGAGAATATTAAGCGATCGCTCCTACTTTGGATAGTTCCTACACTTACAACTGCTAAAGTCGTCTTAACCTTGCGTATTCACGCTTAACAAATTTGTAGAGACGTAAAATTCAACGTCTCTACTTATTATTAGCAGGGGTTTTAACCTGACGTGCTAGTTCTAGGTAAGAATTCATGTTAGCCCCTGGACGGCGACGACCGTTAGAGCCATTAGCCGAAGGAGCCAGATACTTAGGCGCAAAGGTGGTTTCAGTTGGCTGCTGTTTAACGACTTTGGCCGCCGCAGCTTTTTCATTGTTGCCGGGTTGAACTTGTAGACCTTGAGCAGTCTGGACTAGCTGAACATCAGCTGGTTTTGGATTTTGAGTTGATTTTGCTTCTTTAGTTGATTTAGTCGATTTTGCCTTAGCTTTAGTTGTGTCCGCTTTAGCTCCATTCAATGAAACTGGTTCGGATGCGGTTGGTGCATCTGATGTAATTGTTTCCGTTACTTTTTTCGCAGTTGAAGCAACTGTCTCCACTGCTTTCTTCGCTGTTGATGCTACCTCTTTAGCTGCTTCTTTAGCAGTATCCTTGGCCTCGTCCAATTCTAAGAAGTAGCCGTTGCTTTTTTTCTTTCCCGGTAATAAGCCAGTAACGAAACCCAGAATACCGCTTAATAAACCAAGAATTCCTGAGATCAAATTTTTGATAAAACCCATTACAATTACTCCTGCCTTTTATATTTGAAATTTGACCGTAATTGTTAAAAATCACGACAAAATGTTACATTTTCTGCTTTGCGTCACCCTATCCTGGTGACAACCTCTATAGGTTTGTGTTTAATGAACATTGTAGTAAAACTACACTATAGATGCTTTGTTGCAAGCACTTACGAGCTAATACACTGAGAACTAATTATTAAATTTTACTGTAACTAAGAGCAAGATTCTGAAAGCTAGCTTCACAAAAATTAACATTTCTTTGTCTAATAATCAGCCAGCTGCTCTATCTATGGACTGAGTTAAATTTTTTACATTTGAAGACTGTTGACTGTGAACCGTCAACAGTCAACGCTTTAAACCTTAACCTTTGCTAAATATCTGTGCGAGCATCCGAAAACCAGTAACTTCAGCTTGTAGAACAGTATGGATTTACCTTTGCAATCCCAAATTCAAAATTTAAAATCTAAAATTGAGTAAAACTTAACCCGATAATTCAGCTAAATTTTATCGATGAGTATTATAAATCAGCAGCGCAATCCAGTTGTGTTAGTACACGGAATTGGCGACACAGAAATAGTTTTTCGGAAAATGAGGGCATACCTAATACAACAAGGTTGGCTTGTATATGCCCTCAATTTAGTACCCAATAATGGTGATTTAGGTCTTGATAAATTGGCACACCAGATAGCCGATTATGTTAAAGATAACTTTCCACCAGAACAACCAATTGATTTAGTAGGCTTCAGTATGGGAGGAATTGTCAGCCGTTACTATGTGCAACGCTTGGGAGGAATTAAGCAGGTACAGCGGTTCATTACCATTTCTTCACCCCATAACGGAACTGTGCTTGCTTATGCATCCCAGCGTCCTGGTTGCATACAAATGCGTCCCAACAGCCTTTTTCTCCAAGATTTGAATTCTGATGTTGATATATTAAAGCAGCTAAATTTTACATCTATCTGGACACCCTACGATTTAATGATCGTACCAGCGAAAAGTTCACAAATGCTGGTGGGAAAAGAAATGGTTATGCGAGTTGGTTTACACTCTTGGATGCTCACTAATTCCAAGACTTTAGCAGTCATATCAGAGATATTGGCACAGCCTATTAGCTCAATTCTAAATTCTTAAGTTCTATCGCCAATTTGTGTGTGTTCTGAACTTGCAAAAATTGCTTCTGGGTAGCGATAATACTTAAATTCCATGAGGTTATAAAAAGGGTCTTCTAAAAAGAAAGTACGATGCTCAAGAGGAGAACCAACAAAGCGATTTTTACTTTCTTCGCGAAAAATTAATTGCTGTTGTTGTGCCCTTGCTAATAAATCCTGCCAATCACCTTCTTGTGTAAAAATTAGTCCAAAGTGTCTTGGATAAATGGTTTGTTGGGGTATCAAAATATCTTTGGTAACATGAGCTACTAATTGATGACCGTGGAGATTGAGAATTAATGCGTGGCGATTTTCCCGGCCTGGAATACAGCCCAAGCCATCTACATAATATTTTTTGGTCTTGGCAATATCAGTCACAGGAAAAGCAAGATGGAATATAGTTTGGTTCATACTTTATATGGGAAAAACTAATAATTAATCGCCAGCCAAAATCATTTGGCGTTGTACATCTTTTTTATTGGTTGTTAACTGTTGACTGTTGACAGTTAACGGTCAGCAACGAACTAAGTTAAAAAGCAACTTGCAATACATGTAATAATATAAACTTACTGTTGACTAATTACTGATGTTACCCTCAATTAATTCTCTAAATCCGTGGCTGGTGGGAGTAGGATTAAACACAATTTTATTGTGTTTAGCTGCGATCGCTCCTAAAAAACTGCTCACTCCAGCTGGATTATTCCACGCCTGGTTATTGGCCATACTAATTTGGGGAACTTTAGGCTGGCAAGGTTATGCAGTGGTAATGTTCTATTTTTTAGTTGGTTCTGGTGTTACCCGCATAGGAATGGCACAAAAAGAAGCCGAAGGAATTGCCGAAAAGCGTTCTGGTGCAAGAGGCCCAGAAAACGTCTGGGGTTCGGCTTTAACTGGGGCTTTGTGTGCCTTGGGAGTAGGGTTACTCAATTGGGGAATTTTTGTACCCAGTCCCCAATCCCTAATCCCTAATCTCCAATCTCTATTATTATTAGGCTATGTGGCGAGTTTCAGTACCAAACTTGCTGACACCACTGCCAGCGAAGTTGGTAAAGCATACGGTAAAAGCACCTTTTTGATTACTACCCTTCAACCAGTGCCTCGCGGTACAGAAGGAGCAGTAAGCTTAGAAGGAACTTTAGCTGGTGTTGTGGGTTCTGTGGCCATGGCCTTGGTTGGTTGGGGAGTTGGTTTAATTGATATATTAGGTGTAGCTTGGTGTGTGCTAGCAGCATTTATCGCCACTAACTTGGAAAGCGTGATTGGAGCAACACTGCAATCAAAATATAACTGGCTGACAAACGAAGTTGTAAATATTTTCAATACATTAATCGGTGCGATGGCAGCCATCATATTTGCTTGGTTGTGGGGCATTGGTCATGGGTTATAAAACATTGGCAACTTGTAACAATTAGCCCACAAAATAAACTGTTCTGCACTTGGCGTTGCACATTGACTTGATTAAATAGTTAACTGTTGACCGTTGACAGTTAACGGTTAACAGTCAACAACCACACTAGTGGTTCGC
>NZ_JACKZU010000835.1:0-272 GCF_014222165.1 Nostoc sp. 2RC | reverse complement strand
ATTTAACAATTCAACCAGGGGAAATTGTCATCATGACTGGCCCCTCTGGTTCAGGGAAAACTACTCTACTCACACTCATTGGTAGTTTGCGTTCTGTACAATCAGGAAGCCTGGAAATATTAGGTAAAGAGCTATCTGGTGCTACTAAAAATGAAATGGTAGAAGTGCGGCGTAACATTGGTTATATATTTCAAGCCCATAACCTTCTGGGATTTCTCACAGCCCAACAGAATGTACAAATGCCATTTGAAATGAACCAGAGTATTTCCTTT
>NZ_JACKZU010000410.1:0-6935 GCF_014222165.1 Nostoc sp. 2RC | reverse complement strand
GTGGGGGGAAAGAGAATTTATGCTTCCCCCTCCTTCCTCCCACACCTCCCACACCTCCCACACTTCCTAGAAAGCCCCATGCCTAATGCCCATGCCCTATCTGGAGGCAAAATGATACTATGAAGAAAGAGTGAATATTATAAGATATGAATTAAAACCAATCATTTAAGAAACTGATTGACTAGTTTTTCTTCTGTTTTTGAGCAAATTCTCATTTTAGACCCATCTACCACTAAGACTGTTGAGTGGGTTAAATGTTTATAATCAATGCCAAATCTTTAATTGCCATCCCCCTTGATTCAGTTCGATAACCTGCCATGCTAAAACTTTTGTTGGGCGATCCCAACGCTCGTAAGCTGAAAAAATACCAACCTTACGTCACAGAAATTAACCTTTTAGAGGAAGAAATTAATACTCTTTCTGACGAGGATTTAAAAGGTAAAACCCCAGAATTTAAACAAAGACTCGCTAAAGGCGAAACTCTAGATGATATTTTGCCAGAAGCTTACGCTGTTATCCGAGAAGCAGCACGCCGAGTCTTAGGCTTACGGCATTTTGATGTCCAACTACTTGGCGGTATCATTTTGCACGTAGGGCAAATTGCTGAAATGAAAACGGGTGAGGGTAAAACATTAGTAGCCACCTTACCCAGTTATTTGAATGCCTTGACTGGTAAAGGCGTACACGTTATTACTGTGAATGATTACCTGGCTCGTCGGGACGCTGAGTGGATGGGACAGGTGCATCGGTTCTTGGGGTTGAGTGTGGGGCTGATTCAGTCCAGCATGACTCCCACGGAACGCCAGAAAAATTATAACTGTGATATTACTTATGTGACGAATAGTGAGGTGGGCTTTGACTACCTGCGGGACAACATGTCCACGGATATGAAAGATGTGGTGCAACGCCCGTTTAATTACTGCGTTATTGACGAAGTAGACTCGATTTTAATTGATGAGGCACGGACACCTCTGATTATTTCTGGACAGGTAGAAAGACCTACAGAAAAATATTTGCAAGCTGCTGAAATAGCAGAGACTCTCACAAAAGATGAGCATTATGAGGTGGATGAAAAAGCTCGTAACGTGCTGTTGACAGATGAAGGGTTTGCAGAAGCAGAAAATCTATTGGGAGTTACAGATTTATTTGACCCAGAAGATCCTTGGGCACACTTTGTTTTTAATGCCATTAAAGCCAAAGAACTTTTCCTGAAAGACACAAACTACATTGTTCGCAATGGCGAAGTGGTAATTGTGGATGAATTTACCGGTCGGGTACTACCCGGACGGCGCTGGAGTGATGGGCTACACCAAGCAATTGAAGCGAAGGAACACGTAGAAATTCAGCCGGAAACTCAGACTTTAGCAACAATTACTTATCAAAACTTGTTCTTGCTGTATCCCAAATTGGGTGGAATGACGGGAACGGCAAAAACTGAAGAACCAGAGTTTGAAAAAATTTACAAACTTGAAGTGACAGTAATTCCCACTAACCGGGAAAGAAAACGCCAAGACTTGTCTGATATGGTTTTTAAGAAAGAAACAGGCAAGTGGGGAGCGATCGCCAGAGAATGTGCCGAAATGCACGAACTCGGTAGACCCGTATTAGTAGGAACCACGAGTGTAGAAAAATCTGAATATCTCAGTAGACTGCTCAAACAACTAGAAATTCCCCACGAATTACTCAACGCCCGACCAGAAAACGTGGAACGGGAAGCAGAAATCGTTGCTCAGGCAGGACGCAGAGGTGCTGTGACCATTGCCACCAACATGGCGGGAAGAGGTACAGATATCATCCTTGGTGGTAACTCAGAATACATGGCGCGTTTGAAGTTGCGGGAATATTTCATGCCCCGCATCGTGATGCCAGAAGATGAAGATACATTTGGCGTGCAAAGAGCTGCTGGATTACCTACAGGACACGGCGGCGGCCAAGGTTTCGTTCCGGGGAGGAAAGTCAAAACCTGGCGGGCTTCACCAGAAATTTTCCCCACACAGCTGACAAAAGAAGCAGAACAGATCCTCAAAGAAGCAGTGGAAGCTGCTGTACGCGAGTATGGCGAACGAAGTCTACCGGAGTTGGAAGCTGAAGACAAGGTAGCTGTGGCGGCGGAAAAAGCTCCCACGCCAGATCCGGTAATTCAGAAATTGCGGGAAGCTTATAAGCGCATCAAGCAAGAATACGAACAATTCACCGAGCGAGAGCATAATGAAGTGGTAGAACTTGGTGGTTTGCACGTCATTGGTACAGAACGCCACGAATCCCGCCGGATTGATAACCAGTTACGCGGACGCGCCGGACGACAAGGCGACCCTGGTTCCACAAGATTCTTCCTGAGTTTAGAAGATAATTTACTACGAATTTTTGGTGGCGATCGCGTCGCTGGTTTAATGGAAGCATTCAAAGTTGAAGACGATATGCCCATTGAATCGGGGATGCTAACTCGCAGTTTGGAAGGGGCCCAGAGAAAAGTTGAAACCTACTACTATGACATCCGTAAGCAGGTGTTTGAGTACGACGAAGTGATGAATAATCAACGTCGTGCTATTTACGCCGAACGCCGTCGGGTGTTAGAAGGTCAAGACTTGAAAGAACAGGTAATCAAGTATGCTGAAAAGACGATGGATGACATCGTTGACTACTACATCAACGTAGACTTACCTTCCGAAGAGTGGGAGTTAGAAAAGTTAGTTGATAAAGTCAAAGAATTCGTGTACTTGTTATCCGATTTGCAGGCTACTCAATTGGAAGATATGTCTGTCAGTGAGATTAAATTCTTCCTCCACGAACAAGTGCGAATTGCTTACGACCTTAAAGAAGCGCAAATTGACCAAGTACAAGCGGGACTGATGCGCCAAGCCGAACGTTTCTTCATCTTGCAACGCATCGACACCCTGTGGCGAGAACACTTGCAACAAATGGACGCTTTGCGCGAATCAGTAGGATTGCGCGGTTACGGTCAAAAAGACCCACTGATTGAGTATAAGAGCGAAGGCTACGAACTGTTCTTGGATATGATGGTGAATATTCGCCGAGATGTAGTTTACTCATTGTTCATGTTCCAACCGCAGCCGCAACCAGTAGTACAGGCTTCATCGGAAATGGTGTAATCGAGAGTGCTGAGTTAGGAGTTAGGAGTTAGGAGTTAGGAGTTAGGAGTGCTGAGTAAAGAATTTCATTTTTTTATTCAGTACTTCCTACTGACTAGGGAAAAGATTTGATGCAAAAAAGACGCAGAAGCAATAAAAATGCCTTTGCGTCTTTGTTTTTGATGATTTTGGATTTTGAAGCAAATCTAAAATCCAAAATCTAAAATCCAAAATTGTTAGACTGAACCGCCAGCGGCTTGAAACCGAGCGCGGGCACGTTTGAAGGCTTGATTTGCCTGGATTTGTGCTTGACGATCGTCTGCTGGTACTTGAGTCAGACGTGCTTCTGCTTGGCTGTAAGCAGCACGGGCTTCTTCAAGGTTAATTTTGTCACCACGTTCTGCGCCGTTAACGAGAATTGTGACTTCATTTTCTTCCACTTCGGCAAAGCCACCCAAAAGAGCGATCGCTTCCCAATTTTGATTTTTAGCTCCACGGACGCGCATCACACCTGTATCCAGGGCAGTTAACAGAGGTGCGTGTCCAGTTAAAATACCTAACTGACCGGTAGTGCTAGGCAAAACTATTTCTTCAGCTGGGGCATCCCAGACTGTTTTATCTGGGGAAATTACACGAACGGTTAATGTCATTTGTCTTTTGTCCTTTGTCCGTTGTCTTTTGCAATAGCCATTAATCATTAGAATTTGCACTAATGACTAATGACTAATGACCAATGACTAACCTTTGAGTTTTTGAGCTTTGGCGATCGCTTCGTTAATATCGCCCACCAAGTAAAAAGCCTGTTCTGGTAGGTCATCCAACTCACCAGACAGAATTTTTTGGAATCCTTTGATGGTGTCTTCCAACTTCACGTATTTACCAGGAGAACCGGTGAATACTTCTGCTACAAAGAACGGCTGAGACAAGAAGCGCTCAACTTTCCGCGCCCGTGCCACTACTAGACGGTCTTCTTCAGACAATTCATCTAGACCCAGAATGGCGATAATGTCTTGCAGTTCTTTATAACGTTGCAGAGTTGATTGCACCGCACGGGCAGTATTGTAGTGTTCCTCGCCAACAATTCCTGGCTGTAGCATGGTGGAAGTTGAACCCAGGGGATCTACCGCTGGATAAATTCCCTTAGCTGCCAAACCGCGAGACAGTACTGTTGTTCCGTCCAAGTGAGCGAAGGTGGTTGCAGGCGCGGGGTCAGTGAGGTCGTCCGCAGGTACGTATACCGCTTGAATTGAGGTAATGGAACCCTCTGTAGTGGAGGTAATGCGTTCTTGCAGTTCGCCCACGTCAGTACCCAATGTGGGCTGATATCCTACCGCTGAAGGCATCCGACCTAGCAGCGCTGATACTTCCGAACCTGCTTGCACAAACCGGAAGATGTTGTCAATAAACAGCAGCACGTCTTGTTTGTTGACATCGCGGAAGTACTCTGCCACTGTCAAACCAGACAGACCAACCCGCATTCTTGCTCCGGGTGGCTCGTTCATCTGACCGTAAACGAGAGCAATCTTCGATTCGTTAAGGTTGTCTTTGTTGATAACCCCAGATTCAATCATTTCGTTGTAGAGGTCATTGCCTTCACGGGTACGTTCGCCCACACCCGCAAAAACTGATACTCCACCGTGCTGAGTAGCGATGTTGTTAATCAACTCCATCATGATCACGGTCTTACCAACACCAGCACCGCCGAACAGACCAATCTTACCGCCGCGTCGATAGGGAGTCAGGAGGTCAACAACCTTAATCCCAGTCTCAAATACCGAAGGTTTGGTTTCCAGGTCAGTGAATTTGGGAGCAGAACGGTGGATGGGTAAGGTAGCCTCAGCATTTACAGGCCCCCTGTTGTCCACAGGTTCGCCAAGGACGTTGAAAATCCGACCCAAGGTGGCTTTACCAACTGGCACGCTGATGGGAGCGCCTGTATCGACGACTTCCAAACCACGCACTAAACCATCGGTAGAACTCATAGCAACAGCCCGTACTTGGTTGTCGCCCAGCAATTGCTGTACTTCGATGGTGAGGTTAATTTCCTGTCCAGCTTCGTTGGTGCCTTTGATGGTCAAAGCGTTGTAGATTTGAGGCAATTTCCCGCCGGGAAATTTAACGTCTACAACTGGACCAATGATTTGGGTAATGTAGCCTATGTTTGTTTTTTCTGCGGTTGTGACCATGCTGCGCCTAATGATTGAAGCTATATTTCAGATAAGGTCGTTGAAGACATAAGATTAAGCAATGTCATCTTTCAGGTTAGCACTGAACGCCCCCCCTCTACGCCATAAATTGATTCTTAAGACTGAGGTTGGGGATCAAAAATTGGCCTCACTTGTAAAAGTGGCACTTCAGTATGGTGCTAGTTGAACAATTGCTACTATTGTCTGTAGTGTTTTTTACCTAATTTCCACGCATTGGGGAATAAAAAAATCTGCTCTTCCCAGCGATCGCCACAAAGAGCAGTACCATGCCATTTCATTCAAATAGTTAATACAAATGCTCTCAATGCCGTTTCGGAATTAGATAAATCATTAAAAGGGAACAGGGAACGGGGAATAGGGAACAGGGAAAATAAGTTGCTACGTGAGAGTTAAATGTGTAACCCTACTGTGTACTGCCTACTGTCCCCCCGTTGGTGTAGCTGTGAAAAAGCAGGTCTGAAATTTATTTTCATACCTTGGATAGATTGATTTCATGAAATTTATGTACAAACTACGTTTTCAAATTTAGTGAATATTCATAAGATAAAAATAGGCACAAAAAGCGGAAAATCAGAGTAACTGAGTTTTGTTCGACAAACTTTTCTTGAGAAAACTCTAGAATATAAACAACAGCTTCAAGTTGTTGACAGTCAATAGTTAAAAGTCTTCTATGAACAAATCTTTGTGATATGTAGTCTTTTAAATGCGTGAATCTTGAATTGATATCACTTTCCCTTCCTCCTCACACCTCCACCGAGTTATAGTTTATGAATTTCTCGTTAGCGCGACAATATTTTTATCAAGAGATTCAGCAGGCTGACGAGGAAATAAATTTAGCAAAGGCAGCTTTATATATTGCACAAGAAGAGTATCCAGACCTAGACCCAGAGGAATATCTCAACGCCCTTGATACAATGGCGTGGGAACTGGAAGAACGCCTGCCCCAAGAACGATATCCTCTACGAATGATTCAAACTATTAATCAATATATATACGAAGATTTAGGATTTTCTGGTAATAAAATTGACTACTACGACCCACGTAATAGTTATCTCAATGACGTAATTGATAGACGATTGGGGATTCCCATTACTTTAGCTTTAGTTTACTTAGAAATTGCACGACGGATTGATTTTCCAATGGTGGGTATAGGAATGCCGGGACACTTTTTGATTCGTCCCGATCTTCCAGATATGGAAATTTTCGTCGATGCTTTCAATAGTGGTGAAATAATATTTGCCGAAGATTGCCAAGAAAGACTATCTCAGCTTTATCAGCAACCGGTGACGTTACAACCAGAATTTTTAGCTGTGGTAACTAATCGGCAATTTTTGGCAAGGATGCTAACAAATTTAAAGTTTATTTACCTAAAACAGCAAAAGTTAGAAAAAACATTAGGAGCAGTGGAAAGAATTTTACTACTGTTTCCCGATTTAACTTTAGAATTGCGCGATCGCGGTTTGATATATTATCAGCTTGGCTACTATCCCCAAGCCGCACAAGACTTACAAACTTATTTACTCAAAGTTCCTGACGCCCAGGATGCAGGGGTGATTCGGCGATTACTTGGCGAATTGGGGAAAGATGGGTAGGGAATGGGGAGATAGGGAGGTGTGGGAGATGGGGAGAGAGGGGAGTG
>NZ_JACKZU010000040.1:0-32989 GCF_014222165.1 Nostoc sp. 2RC | reverse complement strand
TTCGCTCGTAATGACAGTTAAAATGGTCTTTACGGCTTGAAACCCTTACAGATAGTACTTGTGTGTACACCGTAGCCCTTTGCAAGGGGGGTAATTTGACTTGTGTGTACACCGTAGCCGATGCTTTGGGGAGGGGAGACAAAGCGTAGCTTTGGCTGTTTGGGGTTTTTCAGGTTTCATAAGTAATCAAGGGAACCTGATATGATTAGGGAATTTTGTTGTTGATGAATGATTAACTAAAACTATAATTTTTGTAACAACTCCTGAGCTAATTGAGAAAATGCTTTTGAACCAGGTGATTGAGGAGCATTTAGTACGGCTGGCATAAAACTATCAACAGCCTTAGCAACATTCACATCAACTGGTATTTGTACCTTACAAATTTTTTCAACACCAAAATCTTCCACAACACGGTGCATTACTTGTTTATAGTATCTACCAGTCAGCAGATTAGCACTAGACATACTAAAAACAATTCCTAGCATTTTTATATCTATCTTAGTTTCATTGCCGTGACTATCTTTTAATTGAGCAATTCGTCTTTCTAGTAGTTGAATACCTACTACAGACAAAGGTTCTGGTTTAGCAGGAAGTATGTAGAAATCGCTCGCGGCTAAAGCGCTGCGAGTCAAGAGATTATAACCAGGGGCACAATCGAGAAGGATAAAATCATATGCTTGCCGTACAGGTTTTAAAATGTTGTTGATCAAAACTCTTTCAAAGCGATTCCAAATACTTTCAAAGTCTTGTTCCCCCAAAGCAGTTGCTTGTTGATGCAGCATTTCTGATACAACAAATTCATCATACAAATCGATATCTCCTGGTAATAAATCTAATCCAGGAAGATTACAAACAGTGGATTGAATGATATCTTGAATTGTCAGCTTTGCTTGTGGTTCTGGATTGATAACCTCGTCTATGAGATATCTAAATGTCTTACTTTGTTTGCGACGCTTAGCAAAATCTAATGGTGACATCAGACTCAGCGTAGCGCTAATTTGGCTGTCCAAATCAAGAACAAGCACCCGCTTGCCATGATTTTTAGCCAAACAGGTAGCTAAGTTGACAGTAAGGGTGGTTTTACCAACACCACCTTTCATATTTGCAGTTGCAATTACATATCCCATTGATTTAGTCCTTTGTTAACGCATTCCCATCTAGGTAGCGTACACCCCTGTGGATCTATGAAATCTTCCATTAAATTTAATATTTTGACACACTTAAAAGTGTCTTAAGTAGAGATGGGAAGATGGGTGATACAGAGAGCAGGGAGGAGAACAATAAATTCCTATGGCGGTTTTCAATTCAATGGAATACACATTTTCAAATGGAATCATTGTACCGATGCAAGGCTTTGCGCCCCTACTGCGTGGTCTATTTACCTGAAAATTGCTGTAAGTCATCAGTCATCAGTCATCAGTCAACACCCCCTGCTTCCCTTACCAGAACATTGACTCTGTAAGTTCAGAACCCCCTGCTTTGCGTCCTAATAAATAGTGAATTACTGCAAAGAAAATAACCATTGGTACTGAAGTAAAGTGAACGATTCGTAATGCTTGCCAACTACCAAAAAAATCTACAATCCAATGAAATTGAGCAGGCTTATACATTCCTATTCCTGTAAATATTGCCAGCAGCAAAATAGGAATAATTGCTGTATATGCAATCCGATGCCAAGCATAAATGAGTCGCTGGGAATTTTGAGTTTTTTGTAATGCTTTGAGGTCGTTAGTTCCTACAAATCGATGTCGCCAACGTCGAGTTATTAAAATATAAATTCCATACCACAAAAGATTTAACGAAAATAGCCACATTGCTGCAAAATGCCAATGTCTACCTCCTGCAAGCCAACCTCCCAAGGTAAATATTAGTGGAATATGTAAGCCTGCACGTCCACCAAAAACAGGGTTGGCGTTGTATATTTGTAGTCCACTGGTGAGCATGAGAAACAAACTAATGATGTTACACCAATGAAATATTTTCGCTCCCATTGCTTGGGTAGGTAACTTTCGCGGTTTGCTAGGAATGCTTGAAGTCATAGATTTTAATTGGGAATGGGAGTAGGGAATAGACTTCTTGCATAAGTTGGGAAAAGGGAAAGGGGAAAGGGGAAAGGGGGAAAGGTTTGGTATTTTCTCTTTCCCCAATAAAGATGTATTCCTTTGACCACAAGAGTCCAAAAAGCAATTGATTGCAAGAGGTCTAATATCATGTCCGCTTGATTACTTATTAAACCCGAAAAACCCCACCCCTTAATCCCCTCCCCGCAGGCGGGGAGGGGAGACAAAGCGTAGCTTTGGCTCTTTGGGGTGCAATACTGTGGGAATCATAACTAATTATGCGGACATAATATAATGTAGTTGGTTAGGTAATAATGCGTTGACTGTTGACGGTTCACAGTTAACAGTCAACAGTCAACAGTCTTCTATGGAATATTTTTTTACTTGGAAGTCCCTTAACTAGTACATCTTTTCATATTAACTGTTGGCTGTTAACCGTCAACAGTCAAAGAACCTGATAAGTGACTGTGCAATTAATAAGTCTAATAGCTTATGTTTATGTAGATTGTAGTTTTGCAGGCTAATTTCTAGTTGTTGGGATTTTTCCATGACTTGGGTTTAGAGAGACTGGCGTTGGGCAATTTCTTTTGGGAGTTGTTCTGATATTTGGTATTGTTAAATAGCGATCGCCTCGTGTTCAGTAATATCCTTGTGCGTCCCCAGTCTCCGCATCGCCTTACCAAATTCATCCCACTCAAATACTTTGCCAAAAAAATTCTATGATCGAATCATATCAAAAATCTGAGATTCCAAAAATTATCCAAGCTTATTTGTAAGTTCTGGTAAACAGCTAGCTCTTACGCACACACCATAAGCTAAATCCACTTGCCAACAAAAATTCTGCGAGACAATTTTATGCTTAATTAGAGTCAATCAATAATGACCATAGATGAAGTAGTACTCTTATTAAAAGCCAGCCAAGCTACCGGTTTAACAACACTCCAAGAAATTATATTGCGTTCTGCCTGGGAAGGAAAAACCGACATCAATATAGCAATTGAAAACAATTATCCTGAAGAACGGGTCAGGAAAGTTGCTACTGATTTATGGCAAATTCTCAGTAATTTTTACAAAGAATCGATAAATGAATTTAATTTCCGCCACACTCTAGAAAATCATTGTCTTGGTAAAGTACATCAGCAATTAATCAGGGAATTTAACCAAGCTGCCATAGCTGTATCTTTGGAATTTCCCAGTGGCCCTGTATCCCTCAATTCCAGATTCTACATTTCTCGCCCACCCATTGAGGAACTCGCCTATGCAGAAATAGCTCAACCAGGAAGTGTTATCTGCATCAAAGCACCCAAAAAAATGGGTAAAAGCTCTTTAGTTCTCCGCTTACTTGCATGGGCTAAAAAGCAAAACTTCCACACGGTGAGTTTAGATTTCCAGCAAGCAGACAAAACAGTATTTGCCAACTTAGATAAATTTTTGCGCTGGTTTTGTGCCAATGTCAGTCGGGAATTACAGCTAGAAACAAAACTCAATGATTATTGGGATGAAGAAATGGGTAGCAAAGTCAGCTGCTCTATCTATTTCCAATATTATTTGTTGCCTGCGTTGGCAACTCCTGTGGTTTTGGTGTTGAATGAAGCTGATTGGGTGTTTGATTCTCAGGAAATTGCTGGAGAATTTTTATCATTAGTGCGTTCTTGGCACGAACAAGCTAAAGCAGTTGAAATTTGGCAAAAACTCCGCTTGATTCTGGTTTATTCTACAGAAATTCTCGTTCCCATTAAACTGACACAATCGCCATTTAATATTGGTTTGCTGATAAAATTGACTTTTTTTACTAAAGAACAAGTTCAAGATTTAGCGCAACGTCACGGTTTGGATTGGACAGATGGTAAAGACGCTGACAGTTTAATGGCAATGCTGGGAGGACATCCCTACTTAATACGATTGGCTTTATATCATCTTGTGGGTAAAGGAGGATTACAAGGCAATTTAAAACAGCTATTGCAACAAGCACCTACAGAATCAGGAATTTATCATGAGTATTTAAAGCAATATATATTAGCATTACGGGATGAACCAGATTTAGCAACCGCTTTTTATGAAGTAATTGATGCTAAAAATTATGTGAAATTAGAGCCAGCATTGGCATATAAATTACAGGGCATGGGACTAATTAATTTAGAAGGCGATCGCTGTACTCCCACATGTGAATTATATCGTTTATATTTTCGCGGGCATTTCAAACATAACGAGCGATTTCATCATAATTTTGTTGAACATTTTCACCGAGCAAATCAACCATTAGTTGTACTTTCTAATTTAGATGAACTAACTCAATTAGTAAATCGGCGTTATTTTCAAACTTCCCTACAAATTGAATGGCAAAACTCTGTTAATCAGTCTAACCCAATATCACTAATTTTATGTGATATTGATTATTTCAAAATTTATAATAAAACTTATGGCGTTCCCGCAGGAGATCGCTGTTTACGAGCAATTGCTAATACTATCTGTAATTGTGTAAAATTCTTACTAGGTACTAGTAGTTTTTCATTTTCCACAAAAATTGCTTATCCTTCGACTAATTCTTCCGCAACCTTCCCAAAAGCAGATATGAGAGATGACAACAGGGAGGTATTGGTAGCTCGTTATGGTGGTGAAGAATTTGTGATTCTCGCCAAAATAGATGTTGCTGCTGCAATGTACATCGCCGAATCTATTCGAGAGGAAGTAAAAGCTTTAGCAATTCAGTGTGAATATCCTAGCATTGGTGGTTTACCTGCTCCTGTTTTGACTGTGAGTTTAGGCGTAGCTAGTATTATTCCCGCAGTTGAAACTGAACCTGCTAATTTAGTTAATGCTGCGGAAAAAGCACTTTATCATGCTAAAAGACAAGGACGCGATCGCGTTGTTTTGGGTTAAGTTTTTAAGTACTTAGGGCTTGCTGAAAAAGTCCTTTGGTGGTGGTAGGGAATAGGGAATAGGGAATAGGGAATAGGGAACAGTTTTATCCTGATTGTTTTCCATTTTTTAGAGTCCAACAAATAAGCAATGCAAGGTTTTTAAGCCTTATAGCTTTATTTTCTTGCGCTTGAGAGCGACTGAAAAACCTAAAAAGCACACAATATAAGACTTTCAAACCTATTCAGCAGACCCTACTTACAAGTAAAAAAATATTCCATAAAAGATTGTTAACTGTTGACTGTTGAACGTTAACGGTTTACAGTCAACAGTCAACGACCTAAATCGGAACAATTTATTTTTTTGAGTTCCCTTAAGAAATCATTCTCTTAAGTTTCTTTTGTGATTTTTTCAAAAAACGATTCATTTGTGACATGACGCCAGGAACTTTTAATTCTTTTGGTTTTAGTTCTGGTTCTTTGAGAAATCGATAATATAAAAACTCATCTCTATAATCGATATTCACATCTTCTCCTTGACATAAACGAGTAAAGTCAATGGCAGAATAACTCATGTAGTGAATGCGATGAATTGGTTTTAAACCATCTTGATTATAAAGAACATTATTAATATTTACGAATCGGTCAGCATTAGCACAGTTACCTGTTCTATCTTCAGGATTTGGACTGAGGGTAAAGTTAAATATTGAGCGATCGCCGTATAAAGTTATATAAACAAATATGCCAGAACTAGACCACCAAGAACCTGGACGAATCCATTCAAATTCACGTTTTTCAATCCATCTTTGTTTAATGATATCTAAATCTTCGCCACCAAAAAGTAGCCGCTTAGAACCAAAAAAGCTATCACAATGAATTTTTGCCCGCAATTGGGTTTCTGTTTGCTGTGTTACTTTTTCAAGTACTTCTAGATTTAATTGTGTTTTCTCTCTGGGTTTAGCATGTTCCCAATCGTTAAATATTAAATCGTAATTATCCAGTTTTGCAAAAATGTCATCAATTGGTTTCATGGCTAAACTATCAGCATCATAAAACACAAATTTTTCAAATTCGCCATTAAAAGCAGCAAACTTTCGGTGTACAAAACCTTTGTACCATCCAGGACGATTGAATTTAGAATCATTTGCTCTGGGATGAGCGTCCCAAAGGTCGTTGATGAAATTATCCCAGCGATGAATTGCTTCCCAATCTTCAAAAAGTGTGACATTTTTTCTAGACTTGATTTCCTCCTTAACCATGTCTAATTGCTGGTTATAGGGAATCACGCAAACTGGAATATCTACTCCAACATTTGCCTCAATGCTGTTTAGCAAAGCAACTAATTGGTCGTATACAGTATCATTGGCGAGCGTATAAATACCAAATGATTTCATTTTGCTAAATCCTACTTAACTTATAGACTAGTTTGTTCGCTCAGTACATTGTCAGTGACACTTACATACTTACTTACACTTGACTGTAAAAACAACAGTTTAGATGAAACTATACAGTAAATTTACCATTACGGTCTATTAATGGGTAATTAGCTTTTTGTTTGCTTTAATTTATGAAAATTTTACAAATAATATATTAAGGGATACTTGTGATGACATACAAGCATGAATCAGTCATGGTGTATGTATCACATTTGATGCATTACTTGTATGAACATCTTAATGGTATCTTGCACCTTTCCTTACCCACCCACTAGGGGAGGAACTCAAGTCAGGACATTTTATTTACTTAAGTACTTAGCTACACGTCATAATGTTACCCTCGTTACTCAACGAGAACACGGCGTTACTGATGCGGAATTAGTAGGATTACGTGATTGTGTAAATCAATTAGTTGTTTTCGATCGCCCGCAAGAACCTGCGACTACAACTAAAATGTTAAAAAAGTTACAACGATTTAGTAAATTTTTATTACACGGGACACCGCCCAGCGTACTCAACCACTATTCATTGGAGATGCAAACCTGGGTTAACAACTGGGTAGAAGCAGGAAAATGTGATGTGATTACTTGCGAACACAGCGTCAATGAAATTTATGTGCAGCCACATTTTCAGAAACAAGTAAAAACTATAGTTAATGTTCATAGTTCTGTTTATGCTACCTGTCGCAAACAACTAGCGATTGGTATTTCTCAAAATACAATGAGAGACAAAATTAATCTGCCGCTTTTACGTCGTTACGAACAAAATTACTGTGCTAAATTTTCGGAAATTGTGGTGACAACCGCAGAAGATAAACTGCAAATACAAGAATTTAATCGCAATAGTAAAATTACAGTTATCCCCAATGGCGTAGATTTAGTTTCTTTTCCTTATCGTACAAGCGATCCAGGTGGGCATCATTTAATTTTTATTGGTGCAATGGATTATTTAGCAAATGTTGATGCTGTGTGCTTTTTCAGCAATGAAGTATTGCCAGAAATTCAAAAAAAATATCCAGATACAACTTTTGATATAGTCGGTTCTCACCCTGTACCAGAAGTTTTAGCACTTGCTAAAAAACCAGGAATTAATGTTACTGGGCGAGTACCTTCAATGGTAGAATATTTACACAAAGCAACCATTTGCGTTGTATCGATGCGGACTGGATTTGGTATTAAAAATAAAACCTTAGAAGCAATGGCAGCTGGTGTACCAGTAGTGGGAAGCGATCGCGGTTTAGAAGGATTAGCTGTAGACGATACTAGCGAATCATTACGTGCATTACGCGCCAATCAACCAGGGGAATACGTCAGCGCCATTAGTCAATTATTCGAGAATCCACAATTGCGATGGCAATTGTCCCAAAATGCCAGACAACTAGTAGAAACACAATTCACTTGGGATATCGCTGGCAAAAAGTATGAAGAAATTTGTCTTGGATAACTCTGAATTGTTTTAAGTTCCCAATTATTAAAACAAATGTATGTAGAGACGCTGTTATCCAACGTCTCTATAATAAATCATTGGTGATGCAAATTATCTTAATTTAAACCTGATTGGGTTTTAGTTATAGCGATTTCAATTTACGATCGCAATAAATGGAATTACCAAAAATCTGCTGAATAACTAGTTTTCTAGAAGATGCACGCCCGAACACAATCAAAAATTTCAAATCAAAATCGTATGAATTTGTCAAAAAACGATTTAATTATTTTCAAAACTAGTCACAGCCTTGAACGTAAGTAATTTTTTATGCTTACGCTTATTCTTATTCTTGAGGATAGCCAAATAATTATCAACATAGCGAAAAGCCGATGCACAATCGTAAGCAGCGATGGCTATAGCTTGCAAGAAAATCTTTGAGGGAATTTCAAACCCTAAAAATTTTTCTGTTAAAATTAACAAATCTCGATCTGTGGCAGGAAAAGTAATTTCTTGTTCCTCTTCTGAATCATTAAAGATATCTTCAATTAATGCTTTGGACATTTTGTACCTCCCCAAAAGCATAAGACGCAAAGCCAGTAATGAAATTGAGCTGTTGATCGCGAGTCCGCAAGTTATCTGGGAGTTCAGTACCAGCAAAGCCGATTTCTCGCAAAATTTCTAAACAATAAGCACCGAGTTTGGTGTATGGAGCTTGCTCTAATTCTTGAGCTACTTCCAGAGCCATCTTCAAATTGACCTGGATAACCGTCGTTACAGGGCTGGTCATAAATAAACCCTAATCAACTGGATGCTCTCAGTTTTGATCGGAAATACAAATTAAGTAACGGTGTTTTTGCGGAATTTATTAACAAGCCACATTAAAGTATCAGGGCATTTGCGGTGAAGCATCCAAAACCAAAGCCTACCATCTTTGTCAAGTCGGCTTCTCAGTGAATTATAGGATAGTATAATATCCGCTGAATTGCCGATAACAGACAATTCTACCGCTACTTTGCGAGAACGCCTCAAGGTTTTGGCGTTCGCAACTCCATTTACTGGACACTACTGGCGGTTTTTTGTTGTTGATAGCGCTGTTTAAACTGCTGTTGTTGTATTTTATGATCTACGATTGGTTCTGGATAGCCAGCAGCATGGCGTTCTAAAGGTGGAATCTTACCACTAACTAAATATTGTGTATCCATAGACCGCAATTCTCTCACCCATTGGCGAATATACTCTGCCTCTGGATCGAATTTTTGTGTTTGACTGGCTGGGTTGAAAATTCGCACAGGTTTTGGATCCATTCCACTGGAAGCACTCCATTGCCAACCACCATTATTAGCAGATAAATCACCATCAATCAGTTTCTGCATGAAATATTTTTCTCCCAGTTGGGGATTAATGAGCAAATCTTTGGTGAGAAAACTAGCTACAATCATTCGACAACGGTTGTGCATCCAGCCACTTTCATTCAGCTGGCGCATTGCAGCATCCACAATGGGGTAGCCAGTTCTTCCTTCACACCAAGCTTGGAAATGTTCTTCGTTAGTTTCCCAAGGAAAGTTCTTAAAGGTGTTGCGGAAAGCACCATCAGCCAATTCGGGGAAGTTATACATTGCGTGTTGATAAAACTCCCGCCAAGCTAGTTCCTGTTGCCATGTGCGGATAGCGGCTGTAGTTTCTTCACTGCGACTATTTTCTAGTGCTTGGGTTGTGGCTTGCCAAACAGTGCGAATGCCAATAACGCCAAATTTCAAAGCTGCACTCAGTTGCGATGTTCCGTCAACTGCGGGAAAATTGCGCTGTTCTTGGTATTGAGTAATAGCTTTAGTCGTAAATTCCTCTAGCCGTGCTTGCGCCGCCGCTTCTCCTGGTGAAAGAATCAATCCTCCATCCCAAATAAATCCTAAATCTTTTGCAGAAGGTAAGGCTCCCACTCCTGCTTGTTTTGCAATTTCCTGTTCAGTTTCCGTTAACCCCTGTGCGTTTTCCAGAGTTTCTACTGGTTCACTCTTAGATTTACTAATCCAATTTTTCCAAAAGGGAGTATAAACCGTATAAGGTTGATTACTACCCGACCGTATTTCTTCTGGGGAGTGGAGAATTTGATCCCAGTTTTGGCTAAGAAACTGAATACTTTTTTCTTTGAGGGTATTTATAATAGTGCGATCGCGTTCTTGAGAATAAGGTTCTACATCCCAATTCCAAAAAACCCCTGTCGCTGATAACGCCTGTGCTAAAGCTGGTATCTTTTCTACGGGATTACCATGAAGTATCAACAACTCGCTACCAACTTCAGCATATCGCTGTTGTAATTTCTGCAAACAGCCAATCATATAAGTTACCCTCACCGGGGCAACATCATCTCGTTCTAGAATCAGCGGATCGAGGCAAAATACACCAACAACTTTCGGACTCTGCCGCCGTGCCGCAGCCAATCCCGTATTATCAGAAATACGTAAATCACGACGATGCCAAAACAGAATTAAGTCAGACATTCCATAATCAAGATAGTTCACCCGTACTAGCTTAGATGTTAATGGCACCAAAGAGCATCATTCTGTTGATAAATTTATTTTGTGAATTGGGCATTGGGCATTGGGCATTGGGCATTGGGAAGAAACTCCAGTGGCGGGGGGCAGGGGGAAAAAAACTCTTCTCCCCTGCTCCCTGCTCCCTGCTCCCTGCTTCCCTACCTCCCCATCTCCTCATCTCCCCATACTTCTCTGCGAGAGGCTGCGCCAACTGCTCCGCTCAGTACAAGTCTCCTCATCTCCCCATACCCCCTTCCCATTCCCCGGTTTGTCAATCGGCAATGGTGGTTTTTTAATAAACAATTGAGTATACTTTTGTTAATAGTTAATTAGTTTTTCGATTATGGCGAACCTCCTACTTGATGAAGGCACAATTGAGAGCGATTTAAGTGAAATAGTTCGTGAACTTGCCCCTCTTGGTGTTGAACTCAGACACTATGACCCAGGAACATCGCTCCTTTTTCCCGATCTGCTAGACCAGGAGGTTTTAACAGAGTCTGAAAAATTTTATATTATAGAACTCCATAACAGTGTCTTTGAATTTATCCAGCAAGAAAATGGCACTGTGTGGTCTGACTTACTAAATATTCATCCAGGTTCGCCGAGTCTTCACCAGTCCATCGCAACATACGGTCGTTACCACACTCACACCACTGTTGAACCCATCTACGTGTTAGCAGGAGAAGCGATTTATGGCTTTGTGCGACCCGATGGTAGTCAAGTACAGCTTTTAATTCAGGCACAAGATTATCTCTACATACCCGCAGGTGTTGAGCATTGGTGCAGTCCAAGTGCATTATTGAATTTTAAAGCAGTACGCTATTTTGCAAATGCAGAAGGATGGGTTCCTAAGTATACAGGTACTCAAATGACTGATTACCTCAATAAACCGCGTTAAAAATCATTTATCTTGTAAATATTTGTAGTTTTTATTACTTAATGGTTGCATTCTCACCTCAAAGCCAGAAATAGATATGCCCGTAAATATTTAAGGGATAGGGGCGGGTTTACCAAAATTATTTGTGGGAAGATGTAAATCTTCTGTGAACCCGCTCCTACAGCAGCAAAAAGTGAAGCACTATTAGATTTCTCCACAGCAGCAGATTTAATGATCTGGTTGCACAACCAACAATAGGGAACTCCAAAAAATAAATTATTCCACTTCAAGTTCTTGACTGTTAACAGTCAACCGTCAACAATCTATGGAATATTTTTTGACTTGGAAGTCCCATAAACCTTATACCAATTTGAAAAATGATTGCGACAGATGTATAGCCAAAAGCAATTACTACTAACTGTTTCACAATCCAAAATCTAAAATCCAAAATCCAAAATGGTATTACTCAACTTCTTCGCAGCGAATTAACAGCATTTCCATTGCCTCTGCTAAAGAAATCAACTCTGTCCAAGAGGAACCAGTAACTAAATTTTGGGCATGAGCTAGTCGGTTTCGCAACTGTTCAGCAGACTTGAGGAAACGTTCGCCAAATCGCTTGGATTTGAGTTCCAAGTGTTCGAGAAGTTCTGGTTGATTTAAAACCAACTCTCGCTTATCGCAGAATTGCAGATAATCTAACAAATCGGTAGCTTCGTTTCTTTCCTGGCTTTCTCGCCACAGCCGTTGAGCAATTTCTAAGCGTTCTTTTTTCAGGACTGCTTGCCAAGAATCTTGAGGATAGTAAAGCCGCACCAACCGCAAAAGATTCATTTCTAGTAGTGTTACCAAGCCAAACAATAGCATTCGTGCGGGTGCTTTTTGCAAGTCGCCACAGGTAACAATTCCACTCACTTGATTGCAGTCGAGAACAAATAATCGGGGAGTTTGTTGCAAAATGGGTAGTAACTTCATCAGTGGGGTGGAAATGGCAATTAATTCTTTGGGATGAAATACCCGTTCATAGTCGCCACATTTACTAGATTTCCCTTGAATCAAACTAGAACGTTCTAGATAACCAGTAATAGTATGGCTCCTCTCAACACCGATGACATCAAAATTTTGTGCCTCCATCCAATGCAGCACTTCTATCACCTCTGCATCAGCTGGCATGGCTTTGAGGGGTTCTGCAACGTATTCAATGGTGATATTGTTTTCAAACAAACTTCGCAGGTCTTGAGAACGGGATTTTAGGTGTTTCATCACCTTTTTGTCAACTCACATAAAATAATCCTATGGTACTCGTGCATGGGCGTAGCCTGTCGTAGACATTGCTTGCCGAGTTTTTTGCTACATTAACTCTGCAACTGCTAAAAAGCTACTAAAAGAGAAGATATCAAGCTTTAAAATAGGGATGGGATTCAATACTGCTTGGGTTTTGGATTTTAAACTGGAATTTGGTTTGGGGAAAAGGTGAGCCAGCGCGGTCTTGGGGGTTTCCCCCATGAGCGACTGGCGAACCCCGAAGGGGTTAAAGGGTAAGGGTTAAAGGTTTTTTCTTTCCCTTTTCCCCTTTCCCTTTCCCCCAAAACCCGACAAGTATTGGGATGGGATTTCACGTTGATAGTTGAAAGTTGACGGTTAACAGTTGACAGCCTTTGACGTTGACATTGACTAAGACGCAGGACAACCATTAAGCATCATTTTTTACCATTTTTGTTGGTATATGTGTAATGATGGTTATCCATTATCAAGTAACAAATTATTTTGCACGTACAGAAAATAAATATCTATGTAGTTAAATGTATGAGATTAATGGATCGATTTTCCTGAAAAATGGATAAACTACTCCAAAAAAAATGTTATTACTCAAACGATACCCATAGCAATCCTATTTCAGTTGTGAACAATATCGGTGTTGACTGTCAAGGGTTAACAGTGAACAACCCTAACATGTAATATTTCACAAATTATTTGGAATTGCTATAGAATTAATCCTTGGTAGAATCGTAACAAGAGAATCAAAATTAATAATATTATGCCAAGAAAAGAACAAGGATGGGTCACATTTCAAACCTCTGAAGAAGAGCGGAAGATTCTAGAAGAATTCTGCGAACAGTCCCAACGTACTAAGACTGAAATTTTGCGGGAACTCGTGCGTAGTCTTAATCAGCACTCTTCAGCACCAATATCACTAACAGGTAAGCCGGAAGAAGAAGAAGAAATCTACACCCAAAAGCCTGAGTTAGAAAGTAACATTCCCAAAAAATCATTAAAAGTTAGTTCTCGCAATATTCTTAAAGGTGTCGTCAAACGAGTAGTTTATGGAGCAGTTAATAGTGAAGTAACTATCGAAATTATCCACAAAGTAGAATTAACCTCGATTATTACTAGAGCTTCTGCTGAAGAATTGGAACTAGCTGTAGGAAAAGAAGCTTATGCAGTTATTAAGTCTAATGATATAGTTATTGCCAGAGAATAAAAAATGGTGATTCAGAGGATAATAATGTTAGTAAGATAAATTTTACTGACTAACATTTTTAATGCTGAATATCTTTAAGATAAATTAAATTGAGTATTTTATAGCGATGCGATCGCAGATATCAAAAATGACACTCTAACGCACAGCGTCAGGGTGTTCTCTGGTGTGTGCCTCCTCTAAGTACGGTAAACCGTATTTACTTTTAGTTCCCAAAGATTAATTTAATTGTTAAGTTTAGTTACATAGATTAAAAATCTCAGCCAAGCTTGCTGAAAGGGAGAATTAATTGCTCTTGAGGACGAAAACAACATGAACGACTTGGCGTCAGGTTCGTTCGTCTTAAACATTGCCTCAATTACGCAGATACTTCATAGCAGACTGGATTTATCTCAGACAACAGCGGTCAAAACTTTGATGGATTTTGGCAAACTGCTTTGCATGTAAGTATTTTTAACCTGTGTTTTGTCAAGTCTCTTAAATTCCATCAAAAATAAATTTATTTAATATTTCTTAAGATTGCGATGAAAGCCACAAACCAATTAGTGAATTTTTTAGAAAAAGAATTGGCTATTTCTGGAAACGCAATTTCCTTAGCCTTACGACATTGCCAACAAACTCCCAACTTCCTAGCAATAACCCTGTGGCAATACGGATTTATAAACCTAGACCAGTTAGCCCAAATTTTTGATTGGCTAGAAGAGGCTGGGACTGGAAACTGGGGGAGATGAGGAGATGGGGAGGTAGGGAAGCAGGGAGCAGGGAGCAGGGAGCAGGGGAGAAGAGTTTTTTTCCCCCTGCTCCCCGCCACTGGAGTTTCTTCCCAATGCCCAATGCCCAATGCCCAATGACAAATGACAAATGACTAAAAAGGATAACACCCATGACAATTAAAGAACAGCCAAAGTTACCACGGTCTAGAATTATTGCCAATGTATTGCTAGTAGTATCAGGGTTATTCCTGCTTTTAAATTTCTTTTTGCCTGGTTTGTTCGCTTCTCGTCCTCCTGGCGTTCCCTACAGCTTATTTATTCATCAGGTACAAGAAGGGGAAGTCAGCCGCGCTTCTGTGGGTCAAAACCAAATTCTCTATGAATTAAAAACAGAGAATAGCGAACCAGGGCAGGTGTTTGCAACTACACCAATTTTTGATTTGGAATTGCCCAAACTCCTAGAACAAAAAGGAGTTGAATTTGCTGCTGCACCTGCACCGAAGAATACTTGGTTTACAACTCTTTTGGGTTGGGTGATTCCACCACTGATTTTTATTGGCATCTGGCAATTCTTTATTTCCCGTGGTGCTGGTGGTTCTCAAGGGGTTCTTTCTATCGGCAAGAGTAAAGCTAAGGTTTATGTTGAAGGTGAATCTGCTAAAATTACCTTCCAAGATGTGGCTGGGGTAGAAGAAGCGAAAACTGAGTTAGTGGAAATTGTAGATTTTCTCAAGACTCCGGCACGTTTTACGCAAATTGGTGCGAGGATTCCCAAAGGTGTGTTGTTGGTTGGCCCTCCTGGTACTGGTAAGACACTTTTAGCCAAAGCTGTGGCAGGGGAAGCAGGAGTTCCATTCTTCAGTATCTCTGGTTCCGAGTTTGTGGAACTATTTGTAGGTGTGGGTTCTTCCAGGGTGCGAGATTTATTTGAGCAGGCAAAGAAACAAGCTCCGTGTATTGTATTTATTGATGAATTGGATGCTATTGGTAAATCTCGTAGCAGTAACGGCTTCTACGGCGGTAACGATGAACGCGAACAAACCCTGAATCAGTTACTAACTGAGATGGATGGGTTTGCGGCTGGGGATGCAACTGTAATTGTGCTGGCAGCTACCAACCGTCCCGAAAGCCTCGATCCTGCATTGCTGCGTCCTGGTCGCTTTGACCGTCAAGTGTTGGTTGACCGTCCTGATTTATCTGGTCGGGAAGCAATTCTCAAAATTCACGCTCAAAAGGTAAAATTAGGAGATGATGTAGATTTAAAAGCGATCGCCACTCGGACTCCTGGTTTTGCTGGTGCAGATTTGGCAAACTTGGTGAACGAAGCTGCATTATTAGCAGCCCGCAATCAACGCCCAACCGTTGCCCAAGAAGACTTTGCGGAAGCAATTGAGCGGGTAGTCGCTGGTTTAGAAAAGAAAAGTCGTGTATTGAGCGATACCGAGAAAAAGATTGTTGCTTACCATGAAGTCGGTCACGCAATGGTCGGGGCACTAACCACAGGAAACGGTCGTGTAGAAAAGATTTCCATTATCCCCCGTGGTATGGCTGCCTTAGGCTACACCTTGCAATTACCCACCGAAGACCGCTTTTTGATGAACGAAGTAGAATTGCGCGGTCAAATTGCCACTCTGTTGGGAGGACGTTCCGCCGAAGAGATTGTATTTGGCAACATTACCACAGGTGCATCCAACGATTTGCAACGAGCAACAGACTTGGCAGAACGGATGGTAACCACCTATGGTATGAGTAAAGTCTTAGGGCCACTCGCTTACCAACAGGGACAACAAGCAGTGTTCTTGGGGAATGGTGCGCCTAATCCCCGGCGGATGGTGAGTGAAGACACAGCCAAAGCCATTGATAGCGAAGTCAAGGAAATCGTGGAAACTGCCCACGAACAAGCCCTAGAGATTCTCAAACAGAATCGAGACTTGCTAGAAGAAATTGCCACTCAACTTTTGGAAACAGAAGTTATTGAGGGAGAAAAACTGCAAAATCTGTTGAGTCAAGTTAAATCTGTAGGTGATTAGGGACTGGCGACTAGGAGAGAGGTAGAAAACTTGCAACCAGTCTTTCCCCTTGTCCCCCATTCTCTTCCTCAATAGATATCTCCAAAAATTAATTCTGCGTTACCTGAAATCCTTGTAGAGACGTAGCAATGCTACGTCTCTACATTCATTTCCACCAGATGACTAATCCCTAATCCCCAGTTTCCAATTCCCATCTCTGCATTAAATCTCTGCGCTAGTTGGGGCTTGAGAAATGCCACTCACTACAATGCAAACACCAGCTAGGAAAAATGCCATTGCACCTGCAACTGCACCTAGAAAAGGGGTTATGGTTTGCGGTTGGGGAAATACAGCGCCAAACAAACTCATGGCCGCAGCAAATCCACCAAAATATGTACCAATTCCCAATCCCGCCCATCTTTGGGGTACTAGTGCTAAAGCAAAAGGAATTACCCCGTTAACAATTAAACTAAAACCAGCAATCACGAGGAGAATTATGGGAATTTGTACGCCGATAAATGCCATCATGAGTAACGCTGGAATAGTTGCACAAATGCCACAAAGCATTGCTTGACGATTGCCAATTTTAACAGCGAACATGCCCGCAGGTATGCTGGCAACGGCGATCGCTATTCCAATCCCCACCATTTGCATATCGATATTATCAGTGTTTAATTGGGCTTTGAGGACTTTGCCCAAAACATCCATCAAAAATCGAATACCCCACGCTACACCAAAACCAGTCCCTAAAATCAAAGCTAATTTTTGTAAGGGAAATTCTATTATCTGTGCATTGTGTCTATCTACCGGCGTTTCTGGCGGATTAACAAACCGCAACGCAGCCACAGCACCCAACAATACAAAAGAACCAATTGCAAAGGTTAAAACTGGCCCTAAATTCAGAATATATTTGTTGGCGATGGGTCTAAAAGCGCCAATCAATCCTCCTGCCAAACTGACAATACTGGCTGCCAATGGTAACTCGGCTGGTGTAGAATACATTCCCAACAGGCATATAGCTGGAGAGCGAAATATTGTCATTGCTAATGCCCAGGCTACTAAAGTGATTGGCAGTAGCGATCGCAGTATCATAGTAGGCGGGATTAAGCTAACAAAACATGGTATAGCAATAAACAAAGCTGATGCCAGAATTACACCTACCGAGATAAAGGGAAATCGAGTCCCTACCCAACGTCTAGTTTGGTCTGAAAATCCCCCCATCAATGGTTCCAACACTGCACCCAAGGCATTTTCTACCACCAATAAACCAATAGCAAATGAAGCAGGAAAACCAAACTGGGTCAAAAGTTGGGGCAAGTAAGTATTGTAAATTAACCAACTCAAGGTAATTGCCCCCTGCACCGCAGCTAATACCCAAACTTGCACCCATAAAATATTAAAAGAAGATTTTGAGGTAGTCATAAGAAGACGCGGGGACGCGGGGAATGGGAGACGCGGGGAACCCAAGAAAGGGAAACGGAAAATAAGGGATGTGGTAAAGTTTTTACTCTCCGCGTCCCCGCGTCCCCGTGTCCCCGCGTCCTATTTAATACTCCGGAACTGAGGGATCGATTTCCCGACTCCAAGCGGTAATTCCGCCTTTAACATTTGTGCCAACAATTCCGGCTTCTTTGAGAATAGCCAGGGCTTTTGCCGATCGCCCGCCCATCTTACAATGAGCTATCAAATGGTGACCGTTTAATATTTCTTTGACTTTGGCAACGCCATCACCGTTTTCTATTTCTGGTAAGGGTACTAAAACTGAACCAGGAATCTTTGCAATCTCGTATTCATTGGGGTTACGGACATCTAGTAGTACAAAATCCTTCGCACCACTATCTAGCAATTCCTTCAAATCCTTAACGGTCATTTCTTGAATTTCCATCTGCTGTTTGGCCTCCTCTGCCTTAGCTTGTGGAATTCCACAGAATTGTTCGTAGTCTATCAGTTTTTCAATCACTGGGCGAATGGGATTAGGACGCAGTTTCAACTCCCGGAATTTCATGTCTAAGGCGTTGTATAGCAGTAAGCGCCCACTCAAGGTGTTACCTTGTCTCATAATAATTTTGACAGTTTCCGTTGCTTGGATAACACCAATAATTCCCGGCAAAATTCCCAACACGCCACCTTCTGCACAAGAGGGAACCATTCCTGGTGGTGGTGGTTCTGGGTAAAGGTCACGATAATTCGGGCCGCCTTCGTAATTAAATACAGTGGCTTGTCCTTCAAAGCGGAAAATGGAACCGTAGACGTTGGGTTTATTTAACAGTACGCAAGCATCGTTAACTAGATATCTTGTAGGGAAGTTATCTGTGCCATCCACTACGATATCGTAAGGCTGGAAAATTTCCAGGGCATTTTCGGAACTCAGGCGAGTTTCGTAGAGATCCACCTGACAATAGGGGTTAATCTCGTGAATACGGTCTTTCGCTGATTCAATCTTGGGTTTACCCACCCAGGAAGTACCGTGGATGACTTGACGTTGTAAATTGGAAGTATCAACAACATCGAAATCCACAATACCTATGCGTCCAATACCTGCGGCGGCTAGGTATAAAAGTAGTGGCGAACCTAGTCCACCCGTACCTATACATAGTACGCTAGCGGCTTTGAGGCGCTTTTGTCCTTCCAAACCCACTTCCGGCAAAATCAAGTGTCGGGAGTAGCGTTCGTAATCGTCTTTGGTCAACTGGATTTCATCCAGATTCGGATTTAACATAGCAGTTGTCTTGTGCAAGAGCGGGAATATTAATCCTATCGAAAAATGATATCTGTATCGAAATTAAGCCGTTAAATTATATTTTCAATGGTCTGTGCTTGGAACTGATGATTATCATCTAAGCTCCAGCTTCGCAGTTCTACGGCTTTACCGTTTTGGACGGAAACTATTATATACGAGTATCCTTGCCAAGCGTACAAGCGATCGCATTCCGAAGGTATGGCAGGGTTATCTGGGTGGGAGTGAAAAATGCCGATAATACTCAAAGAGCGATCGCGTGCTTGTTTTTGTGCTTGTAACATTACTAATGGTGCGATCGTATATTGCCGTTTTTTACTTTCCACTGTGCGTTCGCCTGAAAATTCAGCACTCGCCTCTGTATTCCAGGCATTTTCTGTTGGCATTACTTCTACTGTGATTTTGCCTTCATTAGTCAGATGACCTAAAATTATACCACAGCATTCTTCTGGGTAGATGTTTTCAGCATGGGTGCGAATAATTTGCAAGTGTTGTTCGCTAAATTTAATCATATATGCATTTGTAATTTTATTTACCCCAAGCGGTTTTGATTTGGGCACAAGATAATGCTACGGACTGATTTTATTTTTATGATAGTAAAATTTTATTCAGTCTTGGCGATTAGAAATCGCGGCTACACAGACAAAACCCGCCTACGCGGGTTATTCAATGAAGTCCACGTAGGTGGACTTTGTTTGTGTAGTAGCGAATTTTATTCGCCCAATGGGTTCTAAATTTCTCATGAATGATTCAGGATTGCTATATATCAAGAAAAATATACTCGCCTATTTTCTATTCCCTATTGCCCGATCCCAAGGATAATTATTGATGCCGACTTACTTATTTTTCAAACAGCAATTCCTAAGCAAAATATTTTTATCCATCCTTTGGGCATCTGCTTAATACTCTCAGAAAATTATTTTCTTGTCAAAATCAAAAATACTATATTCAGGAATTATGTACATATTTAAAAACGTGTATTACTAAAAGCTACAGAAAGTTTACAAAAATATTTACTAAAGTCTGGACATTCAAGTAAATATTCGTTATTTATGTATTATGGGGTTATTTAAATGTTTTCTATGTGGAGACTAGATGTTCATGCGATCGATTGCACAAGGAGGGTATAAAAATATTTCTTTCCTAGTCCGCAGCCCCATTAAGCTAGTAAGGCTTAAGCATTGACAAAGCAAGCAATTTATTACATTTCGTGTTGAGCGCATTCTAGATTGATTTTTCAACTGTTTTTCAGCGATGCCTACGGTAAATGCTTACCTGAGCTAGCGATGCAGGATGATTTAAATCAACTTCAAACTAATTGTTTTATATCTGAATACAGGGCAAAAGAGATTTGTACAGTGCTTAAGACTTAGATAGTCAGAGATAGTTCAATAAATAAGCTATTACGCTTTTAAATTGCATAGTCACTCATGCTATTGGCTGCTGACGATTAAATGTCAACCATTAACAGCCAACGTGAAAGGATGTGCTGCATTAAAAGCGCGATAGCTGATTGCTCAGAGTAAATCTTGGGTAAAAATTGCTAACTCTCAAGGGCAAAATTAACTCTGCCGAAAGCGTCAATTTTTGGCAAAATTTTTGTGCAGTCAAACAGCACTAACTCGATTATTGACAACTGAAATTACTCCCAAAAATGCATTCAGGAAAGTAAAAGTATGCCAAATATCATTGGAACCAACGGTAACGATACCCTACTAGGAAGCAACAGTGCAGATACAATTAACGGCAAAGCAGGCAACGACACCATCACAGCCAAAAAGGGCAATGACACGCTCACTGGTGGCGGTGGCAAGGATAAATTTGTTTATAACTTGGGTGACGGTATTGATACAATCGCTGATTTTGGTGGCGTAGGTAAAGGTACAAACCCAACAGCAGGAGTTATTGCTGAAGTTGATACTATCAAATTTCAAGGCTCTGGCTTGACAGCACAAAAGCTTGTACTCACACAGAATGGCACTGATTTGGAAATCACCTTTGTAGGTGTGACTGGTACAAAAATCATTTTGAAAAACTTCAAACTAGAAGACTTGGAAAACTCCAAAGCTTCTGGAGGTAAACCAGCGATCGGTAATATTATCTTTGATGGGCAAAGTAGCATCATTGATAGTTTTAATGTTCTTGATGCCAACTCTACTCAAACAAGTGTCGGCACTGCCAACATAGTCACCTTCCTCAATGACCTAGACAATAACATTACGGGTTTAGACAACTCAAGTGATGTGGTGAATGGTCAGGGAGGTAATGACAAAATTGATGGCAAGAGTGGCGACGATTTGCTGCGGGGTGGTACGGGTAACGATACTCTCATTGGTGGTGCGGGCAATGATATTCTTGTTGGCGGTATCGGCAATGATAGCCTCATCGGTGGCACTGGTAACGACTTGCTGCAAGGTGATGTGGGAAATGATACTCTTGTTGGTGGTTTGGGTAATGACACCATCAATGGTGGGGCTGGTGACGATTACTTGATTTTTGATGGAAACGAGGGCGAATTGTCTGGCAATAGCCTGCTATCTGGCGGCGATGGCAATGATTCTTTCTCTCTCTACGTGTTCTTGGACCCTTACGTCTTCTTTGGCTCAGAGGGCAATAACACCCTCAATGGTGGGGCTGGTGACGATCGATTGGATGTTTATTATTCAGATGGCGATAACTTGCTTGATGGAGGCATTGGTAACGATGTATTGGATGTTTACTTTTCAGAGGGCGATAACGTACTCAATGGTGGCGATGGTAACGATAATTTGAGCAGTTACGATTCACGTGGCGATAACGTACTCAATGGTGGCAATGGTAATGATAAATTGGACAGTGACTTATCAACAGGCAATAACCTTCTAAATGGAGGCAGTGGTAATGATTCTCTCTCCAGCTCTGGCGTAGAGAACAATAACGACTTCCCAGATATTGTATTTTTCACATCAGGTCAGAACACGCTCGACGGTGGCGCTGGTGACGATTACTTAAATGTTGACTTATCAACAGGTAATAACCTTCTAAGCGGAGGTAGTGGTAATGATTCTCTTTTTGCATCTGGCATAGAGAACGATTATTACTTCCCAGATATTTTTTATGTCACATCAGGTCAGAACACGCTCGACGGTGGCACTGGTAACGATTACTTAAATATTAGCTATTCATCAGGCGATAATCTATTGAATGGTGGTGATGGTAATGATACTCTCACAGCTTTTACTGCCACTGGTAAGAACACCCTCAAAGGTGGTAATGGCAATGACTACCTCATCGGTGGCGAAGGAAATGACAGCCTCTATGGAGAAGGTGGTGATGATATCTTTGCTTTCAATAGTTTCAATGAAGGCATAGATACCATTTATGATTTCGACACCAATAATGACGTGATTCGGGTATCTGCTGTTGGTTTTGGTGGTGGATTATCACCAGATCTATTTTCTGGAATACTCCCATCTGGTCGGTTTACTATCGGAGCGTCTGCAACCACAAGTAGCCAGCGATTTATTTATAACTCGACTACAGGTGCATTGTTCTTTGACCGAGATGGTAATGCAGGCGGATTTACTCAGGTACAATTTGCACAACTATCTACTGATTTGTCACTAACCAACTTCAATTTTCAGGTTGTTTAGCGTTAATTAGGGTTCCTTGATTTAAAAAATTTGGCGTTGCTGATTGAAAGTATGAATTAGTCTCACGCAAAGAATGGTTATTCATACTCTAATTCAGCAACGCCTGTTAAATGAGCTAAAATTTGGGCATTTAACTCTATATTTCACATATTTTCTTTTGTTTTAGTCTTTTTAAGCCAGATAATGCAAGATTGCGTCATATCATGTCTGTCTAATCACTTATCAAAAAAAACCTCCGCGTCCCCTCGTCTCCGTGTCAGTCTTAATAATAAGTTTTAAACTGTACATGACATCACAAGATTGTCTAAGTAAATATTTGCAGCATGTATACCAATAGTTTGCAAGTATTGTTAGTTAGATTTTATGATATCTGCGGTTACAATTTTATCCATGTTTTAGCGATTCTTCATGATGGCGACTGATATAAGCGATCGCCAACTCAATTAATATGTATTTTTACTCATCGCCTCCGTCACAAGAGTATGAAGAAGACAAAAAGATAAGTAAACCTTGATTTAAATAAACAATGTTCTTTGTCCCACAAGGAATTCCAGGCTTGGTAAATTTATCTGTTTAGCAAGATTGACGAAATCTGAAGGCTTCAACACCTAATCCTGTGAAACATCAGTACTTAAAGATATCCTTTTTTCAATGAATAATATGAAGAGTATGCAAAGATATGCTTTTAGGCATAGACATGTAAGTAAATATTCAGTATTTAGTTAGTATGGTGTTACTTAAATATTGTATATTCTCAAAGTTAAACACCCACAGGTAATACTTGATAAGCAAAGTCAAAAAATTTCTTTGCTTGTTTGTTTTTATCTGTAGACTGTTTGCTAATTTTCAAGCTAGGTGTTTGTGGGAGCGATCGCACAACCATAGCATGAAAACATTTTTTTCTTAGTTCAACTCCCCAGTTACAAGCTTATGGACAAAACTTTTCTAATTTACTTCCTACTTTCCTTTTTCAGCTAGATGTTCAAAACTAGCATTATTGACATTTGTTGCAGAAGACTACCAGAAGTTCTGAGATTTTATGTGTTGATAACATCACTTTCATTTCAGGGTTTTTACATAAATTTTGTCGATGTAAAATAATGTGAAGAATGTGCAAAGATATTTGTTGAAATATAGACATCTAAGTAAATATTCAGTATTTAATTAGTATGGTCTTATTTATATGTTCCCTATAAAAAGATTAACTTGCACTGAAATAGCTGAACTGAAATAATCCCAAATAGATTGGATAGTTGCTAAGCTGATGCACGCTAAAAAAGCATAGTTAGTTGTGATAGTCGTTGATTGTTGACTGTTAATTGTCAACAGGCGACGGCTAGTTAATGTGCAATTTTTATGTGGAACAGCTTATTTACAAGCTAGTTAACAAGGAGATGATTAGAACAATTGCTAATTCTCCTCACATCTATGCCGAAATGATTTAATTTTCGGTGATTTTTTGATGCTGAAAAATAGGATCACAAGTTGATAATTCCAGTTAAAAAAAGATTGATTTAGGCAGGAAAAATTTATGGCAAATATTATTGGAACCATTAGTAATGATACGCTACTGGGCACTTCAAGCGCAGATACAATTAACGGTAAAGCTGGTAACGATATCATCACAGCCAAACTGGGCAATGATACCTTAACAGGTGGCGGTGGCAACGACAAATTTGTTTATAACTTGGGTGACGGCATTGATACGATTACAGATTTTGGTGGAGTGGGTAAAGGAACGAATCCAACCCCAGGAGTTATTGCTGAAGTTGATACCATCAAATTCCAAGGCGCTGGCTTGACTGCTCGAAATTTATTGCTGACACAGAACGGTACAAATTTAGAAATCACCTTTGAAGGGGTGAATGATACAAAAATTGTCTTGAAGAACTTCAAACTAGAAGACTTGGATAATCTCAAAGCTTCCGGTACAAGACCAGCCATTGCGAATATTATCTTTGATGGACAAACAAGCATCATTGATAGTTTTAACGTTCTTGATGCTAACTCAACAGAAACAACCATCGGCATCAAAAACACAGTTACCTTCCTCAACGACCTTGCTAACAATATTATCGGTTTAAATAACTCAGATGATGTGATTAATGGTCAAGGGGGTAACGATAAAATCGATGGGTTAAGTGGTAACGACCTTTTGAGGGGTGGAACGGGCAATGATACTCTCATTGGTGGTTTGGGCGATGACACTCTCATTGGTAACGCCGACAATGACTCCCTTGTCGGTGGTGCTGGTAATGACTCCCTTGTCGGTGGTGCTGGTAATGATACCCTTAACGGTGGTAGTGGTAACGATTTCTTGAATGTTGACTCTTCAAGTGGCAATAATTTGCTTGATGGTGGCAATGGCAACGATACTCTCTCGGCTTTAGGTGACTACTACGGAGAAGTGGTATCTGGTAATAACACCCTCAAAGGCGGTGCTGGTAACGATTTGTTGATTGCAGACTATTCAACAGGTAATAACCTACTAGATGGTGGCGATGGCAATGATGAGCTTTCTGTTTCTGGCGACTATTACAGTGCTGTGGTTAGTGGTAATAACACCCTCAAAGGTGGCATTGGTGACGATACTTTAAAGGCTATCTTTGTAACAGGTGATAATCTCCTAGATGGAGGAGCCGGCAACGATTATTTCTGGCTCAACATTGCCGACGGTAATAACACCCTCATCGGAGGTGCTGGTAACGATACCTTAAGGACTGGGATTAACACAGGTAATAATCTGCTTTCTGGAGGCGATGGTAATGATTCTCTCACTGCCTCTGGCGTAGAGGGTTATAGATTTGATAACAATTCAGGCAATAATTCCCTCAACGGTGGCCTTGGTGACGACACCTTGAAGGTTGACTATTCAAGAGGCGCTAACCTGTTAAATGGAGACGATGGCAATGATTATCTCTCCGGTTCTGGTTATACCTATGGCTACGGAGGAGCGTATTACATTACTACAGGTAATAACACCCTCAACGGTGGCAGTGGCAAGGATACCTTGAATGTTGACTATTCAGAAGGCGACAACCTATTAAATGGCGGTGATGGCGATGATTATCTCACTGCATCTGGCTACGAGTTCGATGAAGATTACGAAGTCTATTATCAAACCTTAGGCGATAATACCCTCAACGGTGGTGCTGGTAACGATTACTTTGATATTAGTTATTCATCAGGTAATAATTTAGTTAATGGTGGCGATGGCAACGATATTTTCAATACCTTTGGTGCCACTGGTAAAAACACCCTCAACGGTGGTAACGGAGATGATACGCTTACAGGTGGCAGTGGTGATGATAGCCTAACTGGAGGAGCTGGTATTGATACCTTTGCTTTCAATAGTTTCAATCAAGGCATCGATCGCATTTCTGACTTTAACGCCACTAATGAAATAATTCAGGTATCGGCTGTTGGTTTTGGCGGCGGTTTATCAGCAGGTGTACTTCAGACAAGTCAGTTGAGAATTGGAACATCTGCAAACACTAGCACTCAACGATTTATTTATAATTCCACCACAGGTGCATTGTTCTTTGACCAAGATGGCAATGCAGGCGGGTTTGCTCAAGTAGAATTTGCGCGACTATCTGCTGGCTTATCTTTAACCAACGAAAATTTTGTAGTTGTTTAAGACTAATAAGCTGTTCAACATCCAATACGGTTCGGATAAGCAGTATGAACTTCCCTTGTGGTCTGGGAAAAGGTTAAGGGGTAAGGTGATTTGGATCTATTTGAAACCTTTCCCCTTTCCCCTTTAACCGAACCGTATTGGTTCATATCTAAAGACTAAAAAATATTAATAATAAATAATATTTTTTTCTTAACATATATTAATCAGTAAAATTTTGGCAAATTATGTAAAGTTATTTATTGAGAGTGTCGATAGCTCAGTAAATCTTTTGTATATTACTTGATTGACGGCTTATTGCAACCTTGCTAAAAATTAGTCTCTTTATTCCCTCTTACCTCAATTCCCTATTTTTCAGCTAGATACCAAAGGCGATCGCTCAAAACAAAGGCATATATCAATACTGCTCAGGTTTTGGATTTTAAACTGGAATTTGGTTTGGGGAAAAGGTTAAAGGGTAAGGGTTAAAGGTTTTTTCTTTCCCTTTTCCCCTTTCCCTTTCCCCCAAAACCCGACAAGTATTGAGGCATATATAGGATTCACATTTGATTTGTGTGAAGCTAGGTACACTTCTATGACTTTTTACCTATTCCCCGTTCCCTCAACCCTATCTCTACGAGTAGCTCTCCCAATCAAATCTGATTCCTATATTTGAATAAGTAATACTTACAAGTCAAAACAACGAGAATTTTCTAAAAAATGAGTGACCCTCAAGGGTGACATCAAAGTATGCCAAAAACGCGAAATTTTGGTGAATTATTTGCGCGTTCAAATAGCACAAACACAAGAAAGTCAAAAATTTGATTCAAGTAGGAATAAAATCATGGCAAATATCATTGGAACTAACGGTAACGATACTCTACTGGGTACCACCAGTGCTGACACGATTAACGGTAAACTTGGCAACGACACACTCACAGGTGGCGGTGGCAAGGATATATTTGTTTACAACTTGGGTGACGGTATTGATACGATTACAGATTTTGGTGGCGTAGGTAAAGGCACAAACCCAACAGCAGGGGTTATTGCCGAAGTTGATACAATTAAATTTGTTGGTGCTGGGTTGACTGCTAGAAATTTGTTGCTGACTCAGAATGGCACAAATTTGGAAATTACTTTTGAAGGGGTAGCTGGCGCGAAAGTTATCTTGAAAAACTTCAAATTAGAAGACTTGGATAACTTGAAAGCTTCTGGAACAAGACCAGCGATCGCTAATATTATCTTTAATGGACAAACAAGCATCATTGATAGTTTTAATGTTCTCGATGCCAACTCCACAGAAACAACCATCGGCATCAAGAATACAGTCACCTTCCTTAATGACCTTGCCAACAACATTACCGCTTTAGATGACTCAGATGATGTGGTGAATGGTCAAGGAGGTAATGACAAAATCGATGGCAAAAGCGGCAATGACTTGCTGCGGGGTGGTACTGGCAACGATACTCTTATTGGCGGTGCGGGTAATGATACCCTTATTGGCGGTAGTGGTAATGATAGTCTCAACGGTGGTACTGGTAATGACCTACTCCAAGGTGATGTGGGCAATGATACTCTCATTGGTGGTAGTGGTAATGATACCCTCAACGGTGGTACTGGTAAAGATTTCTTGAATGTTGACTTTTCAAGTGGTAATCATCTGCTAAATGGTGACGCTGATGACGATAACTTAAATGCTAAATATTCAACAGGCAATAACACCCTCAATGGTGGTCTGGGTAACGATAAGTTAGATATTTTACTTTCAGAAGGCGATAACTTACTGAATGGAGGCGATGGTAACGATTTTCTCGTATCCTCTCGCCAATTGGATGATAACTCACCTATCTCCAGCGCCTCAGGCAATAACACACTCAACGGTGGTGCAGGTGACGATAACTTGAATGTAGAGGCTTCATCAGGCAATAATCTGCTTGATGGTGGCGATGGTAATGACTATCTCTCAGCCTCAGGTGGCTTCGTCGGGTCTGTGTCATCTGGAAATAACACACTCATTGGTGGTAATGGTGATGATTTCTTGGATGCTGGTCTTTCATTAGGTGATAATCTACTCGATGGTGGTGATGGCAACGATCGTATCTCCATCTCTGGTGTATTTATCTCACCTATACTTAGCACTAGTGGAAATAACACCCTTAATGGTGGTGCTGGTAACGATACTTTGAGTGCTGACTATTCTTCAGGCAAAAACCTACTCAATGGAGATGATGGCAATGATTTGTTGTTCATCCATAACTCCATTGGGAATAATACCCTTAACGGCGGCGTTGGTGACGATAAGTTTAGCCTCTTTTATGACAATGCCTCTATCGACAATGGAAGTAATAATACTATAGATGGCGGCACAGGTAAGGATTTATTGGCAATCGAATACTACGGTACTACTGAAGGAATCACTTCAGCTGTCAATACCACTACCAATGCTGGTAATATTTCCGTGGATGGGAAAGTGGTTAGCTATAAGAATATCGAACAATTAAATATCACAGGTACAGAGTACGATGACTTAATTGTGGGCAGCAATGGAAATGATACCCTCAATGGGAACTATGCTGGTAATGATACAGTTTTTGGTGGCGCTGGTGATGACCGCTTGATTGTTGAGTATTCAACAGGCAATAACTTTGTAGATGGAGGCAATGGCAATGATTATATCTTTGCCTTTGGTGCGTTCGGGAATAATACCCTCAAAGGTGGTACTGGTAATGATACCCTTACAGGTGGCAACGGTAATGATAGCCTAACTGGAGGAAGTGGTATTGATACCTTTGTTTTCGATAGTTTCAATCAAGGAATCGATCGCATTTCTGACTTTAACGCCACTAATGAAATAATTCAAGTATCGGCTCTTGGTTTTGGTGGCGGTTTATCAGCAGGTGTACTCAAAGCCAATCAGTTTACAATCGGTACATCTGCAACCACAAGTACTCAAAGGTTTATTTATAACTCGACTACAGGTGCATTGTTCTTTGACCAAGATGGCAGTGCAGGTACTTTTACTCAGGTACAATTTGCTTTAGTTACTACTGGGTTATCCTTAAGCAACAACAATTTTGTGGTTGTTTGATTGTAAATTAGCGATCGCACATAACTAACCAGTAGCTAAAAATCAGAAATCCCTTAATTGCCAGGTGAAGCAAGGTTAGACCAATAGACTCAAAAGTCTTTTGATGTCAGAGTTTGACCATTGGTTGATGCCGTAATCCACCTGGCAACTGTTATACTACATAGGTCTCATATCAAGTTCGGATAATCACTGATTGTTAAAATTTCTCCCTTGTCTCCGCGTCAGTCCTAATGATAAGTCTTCACCCGAACATGATATTAATCCGTAACTTTACATCCATTTTGGATGGTGAAACCAAACAATATGAAGAATATGCAAAGATATTTCTATAAATTTCCAAAATCTACGTAAATATTCTGTATTTTGTTAGTAAGATGTTATTTAGATGTTTCCTATTTTTCAGTGAGATCGTCAACAGCGATCGCCTACAACAACCGGATACAAATTATTTTGTCTATCCTGTTTCAAAGTTCAATATTTTTAAGTTAGGAATAATTACGCATTGACAAAAAAACCTACATGAAGCGTGTATTAGACATTAAAGCTTTAATTTTTTGATGTTTTTCGAGAGATGCTGGGGTTTGATTGATTAAAAAAAGCCTGAAGCCATCATTATTACTCAATACACAGCCTCATAAATTTTTACAGTGCCTAAGGCTTAGATACTCCAAAGTATTTAGATAAGTGCTATCTGCAAACCATTGAAGACGTAAAACTTTCCGAAAAATTGCTACCCCTCAAGGGTGACATCCAGTATATCGAAAGCATCAACTTTCGAGAAATTTTTGTGCGCCAAAACAGCACTAACAACCGAGAGATGAAATTACTTCAACAATCGATTCAAGTAGGAGAAAGTTATGGCAACTATCATTGGAACCAACGGTAACGATACTCTACTGGGTACCACCAGTGCCGACACGATAAACGGTAAGCTTGGCAACGACACGATAACAGGTAACACAGGCAATGACACACTCACAGGTGGCGGTGGTAAGGATAGATTTGTTTACAATTTGGGTGATGGCATTGATACGATTACAGATTTTGGTGGAGTGGGTAAAGGCACAAACCCGACACCAGGTGTTATTGCCCAAGTTGATACCATCAAATTTATTGGTGCTGTTTTGACTGCACAAAATCTGTTACTTACCCAAAATGGCACAAACTTGGAAATCACCTTTGAAGGGTTAACTGATACAAAAATCATCTTGAACAATTTCAAGTTAGAAGACTTGGAAAACTTGAAAGCTTCTGGAAGTACGCCAGCCATTGGCAATATTATTTTTGATGGACAAACCACCATTGTTGACAGTTTTAATGTTCTGGATGCTAACTCAACAGAAACAACCATCGGCATCAAAAATACAGTCACCTTTCTCAATGACCTTGCTAACAATATTACTGGTTTAGACAACTCAAATGATGTGATTAATGGTCAGGGGGGTAATGACAAAATCAACGGTTTAAGCGGTGATGATTTGTTGCGGGGTGGTGATGGCAACGATACTCTCATTGGTGGTGCTGGTAAGGACACTCTCATTGGTGGTGCTGGCAGTAACCTACTTGATGGTGGCTATGACAATGATTATCTTGTAGCTTCTGGCTTCTACATTGACTACGACAATATTAACTATGCCTCAGGCAATAACACTCTTAACGGTGGCACTGCTGACGATTCTTTGTTCGTTAATTATTCATCAGGTAATAACTTACTCAATGGAGGCAATGGCAATGATTTTCTCTCTGCCACTAGCGAACAGTACGATTATGCTATAGGTGCTTTAGGGAACAACACCCTCAACGGTGGTGCTGGTAACGATACATTGAATGCTAAATATTCATCAGGCGATAACCTCCTCAATGGTGAAGATGGCAATGATTCTCTGTCTGTTTCTGGGTTCCAATACTACGACGTTATTGGCGCTTCCGGTAATAACACCCTCACTGGTGGCGCTGGTGATGATTACTTGTATGCTGACTATTCATCAGGCACTAACTCACTTGATGGAGGCATTGGTAACGATTTCTTGAATGTTCAGGCTTCAACAGGCGATAACGTACTCAATGGTGGCGATGGTAATGATTATCTGACTGCTTCTAGCGATAGCACCAGATACGGCATTGAGCGGACTTCTGGCAACAATACCCTCAACGGTGGTATCGGTAATGATACCTTGAATGTTAACGGTTCAGCTAACGATAATCTGCTTGATGGTGGCGATGGTAGCGATCGTCTCTCCGCTTCTGGCTACTGGGATTACTACAATGGATTAAATAGCGCCTTAGGTAACAACACACTCAACGGCGGCGCTGGCAACGACACCATAATTGTGAACTTATCAACAGGCAATAATCTTTTGAATGGAGGGAGTGGTAATGATTCCCTCTTTGGATCTGGCTTTGATGGTCTCTCCGATTTAAATGTATATTATGTCACATCAGGCAACAACACTCTCAACGGTGGCGCTGATAACGATTACTTAAATATTGAGTATTCATCAGGCAATAATCTCTTAGATGGTGGGGATGGCAATGATATTCTCATAGCCTCTAATGCCACTGGTAAGAACACCCTCAAAGGTGGAAATGGAAATGATACCCTCACCGGCGGCAATGGCAATGATAGCCTAATTGGAGGAAGTGGCGTTGATACCTTCGTTTTCAATAGTTTCAATGAAGGTGTTGATAGAATTTCTGATTTCAACACTACTAATGAAGTGATTCGAGTATCAGCTGCTGGTTTTGGTGGCGGTTTATCAGCAGGCATACTCAAAGCTAACCAATTTAGAATCGGTGCATCTGCAACCAGTGGCACTCAAAGGTTTATTTATAACTCAACTACAGGTGCATTATTCTTTGACCAAGATGGTAGCGCTGGCGCATTTGCTCAAGTACAATTTGCACAATTATCTAGCGGCTTGTCATTAACTAACAACAATTTTGTAGTTGTTTAATTAGGAAATAACACTCAGAAATTATTTTTAATTTCTGGGTGTATTTATTGAAATTAAATGATGAAATTGTCAGCGTATTGTGTACCTATAATTAGAGAGCGATCGCTAACATTAATAATATCAGTATTAATTAAAATATCATCACCATTTCCACCCGATAAATTAACATCATCAACAATTACACCCGATATAATATTAAAAGGATAAAGGATGTATTTGAAACCTTTTCCCTTTAACCGAACCGTATTAGATACCAAGAGACTTTCTTTCCCTATTACCTGTTGCCTATTATGAGTCTGGCTAAGTAAAGAAAATTGCAAATGCTAGTAATGCAAGATGTTTTAAATGGCAACTCACATTTTACTCATCTATGCAATTCTAAAATCCTCCTGAGGATATAATTTATTATCGATTTTGATTATTTATCAAATCTATAGCCGTAGATATCGCTGTTATTCAAAATAATATATCTATCCTTGACTTAATATAAAGAATTAGTAACGTAAATATTAAGGAGATATAAAAATTCTCTATCAAGAGAATTATCTACAAATCATCTTTAAAATATGTAAAG